>JAHBUW010000006.1 GCA_019637875.1 Pseudobdellovibrionaceae bacterium
GCCGGGAAAGACCGGCGCTTTGAGATGGACTGCTGGGTAGCTCAATTGGCAGAGCCCACGCATTGTAGCTGGAGGTTACGGGTTCGAGTCCCGCCCCAGCAGTCCATCTGAACGCGAGCGGAGGTGCGAACCTCGGCACGAGATCGGGGACTAGGGAGAGTGAGAGGACTTCCTGCTTCGTTAATAGACCCCGTAACCGCAGCGTTCTTTTGAAGGAGAAAACATGAGCGCATCAGGCGCCTACTACAACGAGAATGACCCGAAGGCCGCAGCTTGGCTTCGGGAGCTGATCAAGAATGGTCACATCGCACAAGGGGAAGTCGATGACAGAGACATCAGGGACGTCACGCCAGCAGATCTCGCTGGATTCACTCAACACCACTTCTTTGCAGGCATCGGCATCTGGAGCTACGCACTCAGACTCGCTGGCTGGCCCGATGACCGTCCTGTTTGGACCGGAAGCTGCCCATGCCAGCCTTTCTCCGCGGCAGGCAAAGGAGCTGGGTTTGCTGACGAGCGGCACCTCTGGCCCGCCTGGCACTGGCTCATCCAGCAGTGCAGACCTGGCGTCATCTTTGGCGAACAAGTTGAGGGTCGTGACGGACTTACTTGGCTCGACCTTGTTTCGACTGACCTGGAAGCCACGGGTTACGCCTGCGGGCCGGTCGTTCTCCCTGCTGCGGGCGTCGGCGCTCCGCACGCAAGACATCGCCTGTGGTTCGTGGCCGACACCTATGGCGGGAACGCCTGCGCAGAACGGGAACAACGCAGCTGGGAACACGGACTCGTCGAGAAAGACAGTAGCGCTTTGCAATTGGCCGACACCTCAAGCATCGGATGGCACAGGGGGAGGGCAAGCGAAGCGAGCGAAAACGAGGGGCAATCTGAACGATCATGTGATGCTAGCCGGCTGGACAACTCCAACAGCACGAGATCACAAGGGAGACCCATCTACGCCCAGGGCGAAGGGTCGAGCTCTTCCGTTCCAAGCGGGATTGGCTTCTTGGGCGACTCCCCTAGCATCGCTGGCAGACAAAGGAGTGAGGACCTACGAGGGAGCACAAAAGGAAGCGCTTCGGAACCCGGGCGCAGACATGGGGGCGCAAGTAGCGCTGGCCCAGTTAACGGCTACTGGGCAGACGCTGAATGGATCTACTGCATCGACAACAAGTGGAGGCCAGTTGAACCCGGCACACAGCAGATGGTTGATGGGATTGCCATCGCATTGGGATTTGTGCGGAGTCATCGCGATGAGGCGACTGGAGCAATAAATGCCGCAAAACAAATTGGATTGTGGAACGAAGTGTTGCGAGCGCTGCGGAATGAATATGACCCGCAAGAGATTTGGCGCGCGATTGGAGAACGCTTCGGCATTCCGGAAGCGTCGGTTTTGTTCGCTCTCCTGTGCGAATACGAGGGGGAACTGGGGCATATCGAGCACTGCTCGACACCGGGCATCTCAAAAATTTATGAAAGAGCAGTGCGAGAAGTGCGGCACCAAAGGTCGCCTACACGTCCATCACGTCGACGAAGATTACCACAACAACGATCCGATGAATTTACAGACGCTCTGTCCAAGCTGTCACAAGAGAGCGCATCTTTTGGTGCGATGATGGAAATGGTCAGAGTTTTTCATGGACATCCTTTGGCTCATGGGGCTCCCGCGCGCATGGGACGAATCCGGGGTTACGGCAATGGCATCGTTGCCCAAGCCGCAGCGGAATTCATCAAAGCGTATATCGAAACCGAAAGAGGCTGACACATGACCACCATCCTACCCGTCAAACAAACCATCCGCAGAGGCTGGCAGGCGCAGAAGATCGCGCAGCTGGAGAAGGAGAATGCGGAGCTAAAAAAGCGCGCAGAAGACCTCCAGACGCAGGTAACTGTGAAGCTCACCATGCTGATCGGTGCGTGTCGCATTCCGTCGATCAAGAAAAAGCAGATAGAAGAATCGCTCGAGCGGTTCATCGAAGATTTGAAGAAGCAGAAAAAACAACCGCCGCGGTGACTTCGGGTCGCTGCTGCCTTTTAGGAAGGATTAGGGATGGGGAAGAAATTCGAAATCGTCGGCAAAGACATCAGCGACGGCTACCACACATTCGACGAACTCTATGACCATCGGTGTCTGCTATACATTCATCTTTGCCAGCTGAATCATCTGCTGTGCACATGGCGTCCAGACTTCGATGGCTGGTTCGTCTTGTACTTCGAAACGCCCCAAGGACAGATCAGCTACCATTGTCCGAACCATTACCTCTATCTCGTGGAACCGCTTATTCGAAAGAGCGAGAACACGGTATTCGACGGACACGTCAGCACTACGGTTGCTGCGCGGATTGAACGAATGGCTGTGACGTTCATGAACGATCGCTTGACCCAGATTTCCGCCCCCCAAAAAGGAGAGTGAGAGATGAGCAAAAAAGAGTTTGGCAAAATCAAGTCCGCTGAATTCGGCGCGTGTGGCTACCAAGAAGCTTGCTTAGGGGTGCGTCTTACTCTCGGTGGTGAATCATGGGGCGTGCGCGCTGACATCACTGGAGGGTGGGATGTAGTTAGGTCCGAGAGCGCTCAGTGGACAGAGGATGATCGAATCAAAGCCCACGGCGAGATGTGTTTGAAGCTTTCAGCGATCTTAAAAGACGCAAAGGTCAATTCGGTATCCCGCCTCGTTGGAATTCCGATTGAAGCCGAATTTGACGGAACGAAGCTCGTGAATTGGCGCGTAATGAAGGAGGTTTTATGACCCCAAAAAAGGAGAATGAGAAGTGATTTACGAATTAGCAGCAAGAGTTACACACGAAGCGAATCGCGCCTATTGCCGGAGCATCGGCGATCAAAGCCAGGTGCCGTGGGACGAGGCGCCCGAATGGCAAAAGGCGTCTGCGATTAACGGTGTTAAGTTCGCAGTAGAAAATCCCGGCGCAACGCCTGAATCAATGCACGAAAACTGGATGCGCGAAAAGCTTGATAGCGGATGGATATTCGGCGAAGTGAAAAATCCCGAAGCCAAAACGCATCACTGTCTCGTCGAGCACTCACAGCTACCGCTTGAGCAGCGAGTGAAAGACCACTTGTTTTTAGGAATCGTTCGAGCTCTTCAAAAGGGGTTGTCATGATCCCCTCCAAACCTAAAGTAGAAACGGAAGTCCGCGCCAATTTCTGGACGGGCTTTCTCATGGGCGCAACGACGGCGTGGGTGGTCGCGCTGTTTTTCCTGGTGCGTTTCGTGATGGGGAGGATGGCGTGACAGACTTGGTTCTATATCACGCGAAGTACGACCACATCCGGCTGTTCAAACTCAATCGACCTTTTTACCAAAGAGATCAGTGGTTAGGGCATCCGTACATTGCATGGAAGACACTCGAAATCGCAATTGAATATGGTTGGACGGTGATCGGAGAAGCGACATGACCCCTTTTAAAAGCGCGAGAGAGTTCGCACAGGCGTTGGCGGATGGGAAGAAACTGGTCAAGATTCCTGAGGGAACTTTTGTAACCCTGGATCAAGACGGATGTTTGAGGGACGCATCAGGAGGCTATTACGCCGCCGACGTTTTCCGGTTTGCATATTACGCCCTCGCCCCCGAGCCCCCGCAGGTCGTGGAGTTTGAAGCGGAGTGGATGCTAAACAACGAGTCCGACTGGTTTTATCCCATTCCGGAAAATGGACTGCGCCAGCACGTTCAACGGCTCGCAGGCAAACGCTGGCGCATCGTCGCGACCGAGGTGAAGGGATGAAAGACCCGAAGACACGCGCGTTGATGGAGGCGAAGGCGGCTTCGTGGGCAAGTAGCGGAACCTGCCGAGAGAATGCCGAAATGGATTTCCTCGCAGGCGCCGAGGCGAGAGACGCTCTTGCGGTTGAGCGGGAAGAGAAGCTTGTGGGCCTGCTCAAAGGTGCCATTGCAAGGATTGATGCCAAGGATGCGCTGTTAGTGGCGTATCGGGTCGGCAAACGCCCGTCAGAAAAAAGCTGGCAGGCAATTGAAAGCTCCGAAGCTGCCGAAGCAGATGCCCGGACAGCCCTCGCCGAACACCACGCCGCGAAGGGGGAAGACAATGTGGGAAAACGGTAAACCGGACCACGGCTCTCACCACTGTTTCAAGCACAAATATATGCACGATGGCTTTAAAAGTCGCGACTGCAAAACGTGTTTCCCGCCGACGTGTCCAGAGTGCTATCCCGACCAAAACCCGAAGCCGCCCGCAGAGAGTGACGAGAAGCTGCCTGTCGATGGCAAACGACATCCACAGTATGATATTAACGTCTTCCCAGACGGCAGAGTATGGTCAAACAAACTGGGCAGATTCCTAAAGCCCTTTTACCATGGTGCCCCGCACGCCAAATATCCGAGCGTCGCCGTAAGAGTGGATGGCAAAACGCGCTCAAAAAAGGTTGGTCACTTGGTACTTGAGACTTTTGTCGGCCCTAGACCCGAGGGATACCATGCCGCCCATCTCGATGGAAACAAAGACAACAGCTCGTTGTCGAACATGAGGTGGGTAACTCCAACTGAAAATGAGAGCCATAAAATCCTTCATGGGACAAAAGCTGTTGGCGAAAAACATGGGTCTTCAAAGCTGACAGAAGCGGATGTCGCATTTATTCGTTCTTCGGACAGAGGAACGGCAAATCTGGCAGTCATGTTCGGAGTTTCGAAAAGGCAGATATTAAACATCGTTAACGCGGAAAACTGGAAGTCTCCAACCCTCGCCAACGATCCGCGAGTAACAAAAATCGGCGAAAACGTTACTACCGAAAACGTAAGTAACGAAAACGTAAGTAACGAGAGTGACGAGAAGCTGCCTGCATTCGGGACTCTTGCTTTATCTGTCGAAAGAACTAATCCGCTCGAATGGGCGACTGCGGCTGCGAAAGCAAGTTACAATCTTGCCCGCGCCAACCCAGTCGAAGACCCCCGCGTCACGGAGTTGGTGGAGGCTCTTCAAGATGCGCAAGAGTCTCTCGCCGGAGCACTTGAGGACATGCAACACTACAGAGACCAAAGGTGTCTGCCGACAGAAGATGAAATCGAGAAGGTGGGAACGGCGGAGCTTCAAGCAAGGAAAACGCTCCGCAAATTTGAAAGGCGGGACACATGAGTGCAGCAGACAAGCTCCTCACGCAGATCAAAGAGGACCGCGAGATTCGCGCGAAGGCCGTCAACGTTGTGAATCTCTCAGAGAACTCAGGTGGAAGGGCAATTGAGTTCATCGAGCACGCAGTTAGAACCTGGGAGCGCAAGAACCGGCAGCTTGAGATTGCGGTGGAAACGGCAAATCGGATTCTGCGCAAGGTCCCGCACAAGACTACACGCGAAGAGGCCGCCGACATGGCAATCGAATTCCAACACGAGCTACGCAAAGCCCTCGAAGACATGGAGGCGGTGAAATGAGAGAAGCAACGATTGAAGAGAAGTTGGCGTGGTTTCACGCGGAAGCAAATGCTCGCGGCTTCGATGGCGACCCTGAAGCCTTCCGCGAATGCCTCGCGATGCTCAAGAAAGCCATCGAGCAGAGGGATGCGCTTATGGACTTTGACGACAATTTGTCAGCGTGGGAAGTTTACAACGCCGAACTGCTCAAAGCTGCGGAGGGGAAAACATGAGGCGGGAGTGGAGCGCACAAATCTCAACCGACGGCGAGCAGCTATTGGGTGCTTTGAATGGTATTCGCATGGATGCCCGATGCGTGACCGTCATCGAAAAGCTCCCCGGAGACGTGGTGCTGAGTCGGGAAGAGGCGGAAAAGCTTCGCAATCTGATCGAGCATTATCCCGCGTCGATGATTCTTAGTTCTGAGCGTGAAAAGCTGCTTGCTGCCTTGGAGGTCAAATCATGAAGAAGCCGAGGGAGTTTTGGATTGAGCGTCGCGCCTGTGGGACGTTCATGGTTTGGGACCGTAAACAAGATGGAATGATACACGTCCGCGAAGTCCTGCCCGAAGCCGAGCCGGAGTTTCCGGAGGCGCAGCTTATGAAGTGGGTTGTGAGTCAGGTTGATAAAGACATCTATCCAACAATCCAAGATGTGGGGCGATGGGCATGGGCTCAGCGCGGGAAGGTGGGGAAGTCGTGACTGAAGAGGAACAGTGGCGAAACGCCGTGATTGCTGATTTCAAGATGCACGCGAAATGGATCAGGTTTCTCGGTAACTGGTGCCTTGCGCTAACTGGATATGTGATTTGCGTGACTCTCATCGCGGTCATCCTTGCACGCGGCTAAAGCCTCCGCCCCGTCGTCACGAAAAGCTTGAGCTCTTTGATCATCGCCGTATTCCCGCGCCAGTCTTTCATGAGGCCCGTCCGCTTTAAGACCAGCGAAAGCATAAGGGGCGTCAACCCGCGATGGGTCTAGAAACTAGGTCGCATGGTCTAATTGTACGAACGTACAATTTTTCTGGTCATAGCTCGTCCCAAGGCGACTTCGTGATGCCTTCACGGATGACAGGCGTCATAGGTGCGTAGACGCGGCCCATGGCGTTTGCTCCGGAGCGAATCGGGTCAGTCATCTTGATGCCATACTTCATGGCTTGCGGCGATGAAGCGACAGAACCTGCCATACCGCCGATGACCATGCCTGGGTATCCGCCAAACAGGAATCCAAGCCCTGCGCCGGCACCACCGCCTGTAAGCGTCTTAGACGTCGATGTCGTGCCTTTCATGCTTCGGGGCATCCAAGACTTCGAGCCGAAGTGATCGGCAGCCTGAAGCATGCTCACGTCACCAGCAAAGTTCTCGCCTGTGCGGCTCCCGAGCTTCTCGAGCGCCTCGCGGAAGGCCATCTTACCCGACCCATCCATGTTGTTGAACGCCGAGTACGCGGACTGCGTCTGCCCGTTGAGCGGACGGAGCGCGTCTTGGATGTCGGCAAGCTCTGCGTATTGAGTCTTAAGCTTCGGAGACACGCCAGCTGTTACGCGGTCTAATTCGCCTCCAATTGAGCGGTAAGCGTTCAGTGCTGAGTCAGCCATGGCTTTCTCAGACGACGTCGCCTGGGACGCGTAGCGAGGGTTTACGCCGCCTGAGATCTTGCGCAGATCGCCGTAGTCTTTCAGCTGCTGCTGAAGCTTCCAGGCAAACGAAGGCTTCAAGCTGTCGGGGATGACGTTATCGCGGACAACCGTTCGATCAGGTATGATCGCCAAAGGAGCCGGAGCCTGCGGACGCGCCATCGGTGCAAACACCATTTCGGTCTGCCCGGTTGCGTTCATCGTGCGAGGCATCACAGCTTCACCATAGGTGCGAGGGACGAGTTCGGTGCCGACGATGTCACCCTGCTGTCCCATGTCGAACATCTCTTGTTTGAATGCTGCGGCAGCTTCGTTGTCCTGAGCTCGGATCGTCTTCGGCAGATCCGTCCGATTGATGATCTTTTGAATCTCGTTCGACTTGAACTGCCGCGGAAGCCCGGGCGTATCGAACATGAAGAGTTCTTGCTGATTGGCTTCATACGGTGCCGGCATCATCTGAGCCGCGTTTTGTCCGTTCAGTTCGACTGCTTCACGAACATTTCCTGTGCGCTGTAGATCGTCAACCATACCGGGCAGAATCGGCTGAGCGTATTCATCGCCAGCTTGACCGATAGCGGCCCGGTAGTCGGCGTCCTGCTTCATGAAGTTTGCTATGTTCTGCTGATACTCAGCGACAGCTTTGTTGTGTGCTGCGATCTCAGACTGTGGCGTACCCGGGATGACGATCTCTTGGCCTGATCGCTTGAGATCCTTGAACAGGCTCATATAGCTCTGCTCGGCTGCATCAACTGCGGCCTTGTTCTCGGGAGTCGGCATCTTACGGTAAAGAGCTTTGGCTTGAGCGATCTGTGTGCGGAAGGCCTGCTTCGCGCCTTTCAGATTTACATTCTCACCTGCTCCATCGATCGCGGTTGCAAGCTGCTGGCCGATGTCTTGCTTCTCTTTGTTGAGCGCACCTGTGACTCGGCTCACGAGATTGTCAGTGAAATCTGTCCGGCCACCCGACGCCAAAGCGTCAACCTGCTCGCGTGTTGCGGGATTCGTGTAGAGCTTCAGCGCATCGTCTGTGACGCCACCCATGCTAGACGCCAGCTTCGGGATGCCCTTGTTCCATGCCGCGCGAATGAGGCCCTGCGTCTCCCCGTTAGCGGCCATGCCTTTAAGCGGACCCGTACCAAACACCAAGGGGCCAGCCGCGCCAAACGCGCCGGACATAGCTACATCGCCACCTGACACCTCTTGCGGGATGCCGAGCTTTTGTCCGATATACTGACGAAGGGCTTCATGCCCCGCCGAAGCCGCAGCAGAGCCAGCAGCCGCACCGGCAATCCCTCCAGGGACAGCGCCGATCAGCGTAGGAGCGCCAGCTGCGGCCCCCGCAATTGCGCCGCCTACTGTGCCTAGTTGGCCCGCAACACCGCCTGTTACGACGTCACCCATGTCCGTGATGTCTGAGAACTCAAACGACGACGGGTCAAGTTTCGTGTACTGCACCTCGCCCGGGCGGCGCGCGACGACCTCGCCTCCCATGAGAGCGATCTCAAGGCCCGGATACTCTTGCTGAAGATACTTCAATTGTGACTCAGGCGAGTTTGCGAAGTTCTTCGCAACCGTCCGGTCATACCAGCTGATGTCAGGATTTCGCTCGTCAAGGATTTGCGGAGGAAGCGAGCCGCCAGATGTGGGGCCAGAGTCATCAAACTGCGCGAAGAAGTCTTGTGTCGGAGCTTGGGGCGCTGAAGCTACGGTGTCTTCGTAGTCGCCCCAGTCGAAACCTTTAGCCATTACGGAACCTGCTTTCCACCCGCCTTCAGGGCGTCTTGGAGACGACCACGGGGAATAAGTTTAATCTGGCCATTCGGCGCCTGAACACGAACCATCTCGGTTTGTTGAAGGGCTCTCTCGGCAACCTTCCCGGTTGTGGGGCTCACGTAAGGAATCTGATCAAAGGCACTCGCTCCTTCCGCTTTGAAGTTCTGAAAGACCTGGGCGCGGTTCGCAGCCTTCTGCGCGATGACCTCAGGGCTATCTCCAGGTTGCGGCAAATACTGCTGGCGAGCATTCGCGAATTCACCATCGGAGATCGCGGCGCCTGATTCACGACGAAGAGTCGCATTGATGAAGTTCCGGACGGATTGGTCATAGGTGCGGTACTGCGGCGTTTGCACTTCCCCGGGAAGAAAAGCCCTTGCCTGATCCGCACGCGAAGGTCCGAAGTAGCCGTTGTTTGCCAATCCTTGCAGAACTTCATCAGTCTGCTGGAGACGCCTTGCAAACCCTGCGGCTTTCCAGGCTTCGCCTGAAACATTCGGAGGCTTTGCGCTCTTACCCGCTGCGATTTCTGCTGCAAGGTCTGCGCGACGTCCGGTGATCTGCGTGAGCATCTCGAGGTTATCCATGCGGCGATCCGCCTGAGCATCAGACGAGAACATCTTGGCGAGCGCCAAACGGTCATTCGCGGAAGCTTCGTCAGCTTTGATCGCTTGAACCATGAGGCCTTGTTTCAGCTTCTCTTTGTTGAGGTTTGGATCTTCATAGCTCTTTGCAAACTGCGTCCCGTTCCAGCTGTCAGCCAGCGCAAGAAGCGGCTTTAAGTTCACATCGGAAAATGTCTGCGGACCTGCTGGCGCGTTTGCTTTATCCCACAGAGCTTGAGCCTGCTGATCACGACGGCTAATCGACTCTTGGATGAGATCAATCAGGGTCTGCGGCTTTTCAGCTTCAACGGGAGGAGTCGGCGCCATAGCGGGCGTGCGCATACGAACCTTCGCAGTGACGGACTGCGGAGCTTTCACGGGTGCCATCACCTGATCCAGCAAAGGCCCGCGGCCCTGCATTTCTTCAGGCATCGGAGCACCGATTTCAGGCAGAAGTGTCCAAGGGTTAATTTGCTGGGCCATTGTAGCTCCTTAAGTATTCATTCCGCGCGAGTGATATGCATTGATGCCGGACGCCTGGCTCGGCTGATTCATCTCGGCCTCGAGTGCCGCCCAAGGATCAGTAGGCTTTGCACCCAAACTTCCAAGGCTCTGCCCGAAAGCTGCACCTTGGAGGCCTCCGCCGATTGCCGATGTGAGCGGATCTGCGTATTGGTTGTTGATCTGGCCTTGGCCTAGACCCGACCATGCCGAGTAGCGCGTCTGCTCTGCTGCGGCTTGGTTTGCCTTCTGCATCTGATCGTTTTTGTTTTGAGCGTTTTTGTAAGACGCTAGTGCGGAAACTCCGCCAAGAATCAAAGGTAACATCCATGTCTCCTTAGAAGTCGATTTTATGTTCGAGCAGAATCTTCCCGTCATAAACGCGAAGTCCTGAGATCACCCAGCCTTCGTTCATCGCGAACTTGAGCATGGGAGTGTTTGTGTTTTCGATGAGAGTGCCGGCGCGTCTATAGCCATCACGAATGAAGCGCATAATCATGCGGTAAGCTCGAAGCGCGGCAGTCGTTCCCTTCGTTCCAGGGAAAGCGCCTCCGTACTGGAAATAGGCTGTCTCCGAATCAAGCTCCTTGATCGTCGCGTAACCAGCCGGCTTTCCTTCTTCAGTCTCGACAACGAGAGCAAAGCTGATGCGCTCCATCGCGGTCGGACGACGCTCATCAAAGACGACAAGATGTGCCGCTTCAGAGAATTTCGCCCATTCCTGCGGAAGAAGAACGCGGAGCTTCACTACTTTTTACCACCAGACGAGGCGCGAGCTTGAGCATCTGCGGTCTTTCCAGCCGACCACTCCTGCATCGCTTTGCCGTAAGCATCGGCGTTATAGGCGTTGTAGCCGCCTACGTCCTTCAACTTGTTTCCGATGTCGTACTGCTGCGCCTGAGCGTTGAACGAACGCTGGTTCTGTTGGAAGTTAGCGTTTGCCATGTCCATGCCAGGCAGCTGCATGAGCATGTTGTCTTTCGACTTCTGATCTTCCATCAGGATGTTTGAGCGATTCAACAGCCCCTGATTCAGAACGCCCTGCTGGTTAGCAGCCGTGTTGCGCGCACCTTGCATCGCAAGACGCTCACGCTGCCCTGCCGACAAACCGCCGCGGGAACGCATCTGGTTATAGGCCGTTGTCTGCGCTTGTGCGCCTGAGCGGTTTGCCGAATCCATGGCGTTTTGCTGTTCAAGGCCTTGTTTTTCGAGGGCGAGATTCGCCCACGCAGACGGTCCCGTCGAGAGTGCGCGCTCTTTGATGGCGTTGTAGCCGTCCTGGTTGACCTGGATGTCGGGACCGATCTTGTCAGCGATCGAGAAGTTTGAGTTCAGGTTCCCGTTCTTATCCATGATCGACAGGTAGTCGTTACGGATGGGTCGGCCCTGATCGTCGTACTTCACATCAGCTGAGATGGCGTTTGTTCCGCCCATGGCAGGTTGTGCCTGAGCTTTGACAGCTGCGGCATCGGCAGCTTTTTTCTCTTCCTGCTGCTTAAACGATTCCCCATACTCCTTAGCGAACGCCGGGTTTTTCATGTTCTGATTCCAGAGATTCTGGATCACATGTTCAGGCTGATTCATGTAAATCGGATGTGTGCGGACCTTCTTAGCCCATGCTTGATCGTAAGCCATTAGTTACACTCCTCATAAAAGCTCATGTCGGGCTGGGCGAAGTTGTCATCGTCCGGCACTCGGTTCATCAGGTCAGCCTCAAGCAGCGTCTGCTCTTCTTTGAGCGCTGCTGATGGTTGAGCATCAGGGGTTCCGCGTTCTTTGTTGAGGCACGCGTCTTTTGCGAACTGGACGACGTAGTCGTAGGCTTCAGGCACATCGAGAACGTCGCTATTCGCTTCAAGGCTTGCAGCAGTTCTTAGAAACCATATCGTAACGACAGGGCCTGCCTGCGAAGGCGTCGGATAGAAGGTGATCTTGGGTTCCGCACCCGTTGTGACAATGAGGTACTTCAGGTCTCGGTCAGACTGAAACGTGTTCATCACCGAAGCTGTGTTCTCGAGGTTCTTCACCCGAGTGATGACATAAGACTCAGAGCCGTCATCCCAGAGAAGCTTCCGCACTTTATGCGCATAAATCCCAGCGGGGAGCGAATACTCAGCGGTTCCACCGACGAGAGTGATCGTGGCTTTCGCGAGGAAGTAGTCCTCATTGAGACCCAGCGCGATCTTTTGGGCGGACTTCACGCCTCTACGGATGTGTCTGTCGATTTCATCGTTGTCGATGAAGTCTTCGTCTTCGAGATCGAGGTCATCCTTTACCGCGTCTCTGATTTCAGAAAGTGTCGCCATTATTTTGCCTTTCCTAGCAAAAAGCGAAAGCGCGTCTCCGAAGATGCCGTCACCGTGAACTTGAAGACTTGGTCACTGAAAGCGGAGTGATCAAAAGTGATCGTTCCGCCTGACTGATGGATCAAAATCACATCGATCGGTTTGAATTTCAGACCATGCGCTTTCGTGTACGTGCCGATGCCGAGAGCTAAATCGAACAACTGCCATTGGCCGTTTGTGATCGGGTTTCCATCGAGCGCATCGCCGATGGCGACGAAGTTCTCTTTGGCCGGAGACAGAATCCCGAGGAGATTCAGTTTGAGCATCAAGACGCCTTGTAGGGAGTTTGCGAAGGCCCGATGGGCTCGTAAATCATCGAGAAACTGAGGAGTCGAACCGCTTCATCAATCCGGTAGCCGATGACTTTGAAGTCGAATTGGCCCGAGGGAAGTGTGCTCGCCAGGTCTTCCACGGTTAAAACCGTGTTCGTTCTACCGATGATTCTATATCGGGACTGAAACGAGTCTGAAGAGATCGTCACAAAATAGTCCAGTGCGTTAACGGCCCAGTTCACTCCGGGGTTCACGATCGTCACGGTTTTTGCCACGGAATCAAACGTGGCCTGCCCCATCGTCTTTGTTTCCTCGATGGTCGTGAGTGAATTCCTGAGTCTGATTTGTTTGTAGCTGCACCGGATGGATTGCTTCGGGAATCTGCGGTTAGCAGACACGATCGGAACAAACGCCCAGCGAATCGACGAGTCCCCCCAGAGAACGTCGGTATCCCCCCATATCAGAGGAGTGCCGGCGCGGATCTCGGCCATCTCTCGCCAAACCGCGGTCTTGTCGTTTTGCGAGAAGGGCATCATCGTGACCTTGCCTACAGCGTCGGCGTAGACAATGAGGCGCGTGACCCACTTCCGACTGCGGACGAGGCCGAAATCGGTCGCAAACGACTTATAGTCGTAGATCACGGGAATCCTGATCCATTCGCTGACCGGCGCGTCCAAGTCGACCTTGAGGTCATTTACGAGCTCAGGTGAGTGCTTCAGAAGAACACCCGTAGACTCCCCCCGAATCAGTTCGTTTGTGTCCTCGTCGTAGAGAAGGGATGCTGGGTTGAACACACTCGCCCACTCCCCGCCGTTCCAACGAGTGAAGGGCAAATTGGGACTGATCCCGAAGTAGAGATGCGCAACAAAGATGCAGTCATTGTCTGCCTTCTCAAAGTCAGATGTCGCAGACCACAAAACGCGCTTGTTGAAGGGGTCGTAGGTCCCGTAGATGCGCTTGGCCTGCTCAGCCGTGGTGACGAGAGAAAGGTAGGTCTTCGGAATATCTTCCGAGATCCGAACAACCCTGTAGCCGTCCGTGAAGTAGTACCCATCCCGCGCGGCGAAGAACAAACCATCCTGCGTTTGAACAATCGACTTGTGACTGACACAGCCCACCGTTCTCGAGATCTCTACCGGCGTGATGCCACCAGCACCCGTCGAATCGTAGATCCCCTGGAGCCGGTATGTCCGCTTTTCGGTGAAGACGACCGGAAACTGGCCAGCAACACCGCCTCCGGTCAGATCACCGTCAACCGTCGCCGAGTTCCCGCCCGGAGCCGCATAAGGCTGGTCAGGGTTCGCCTGGACGATCATGTTCGGATAGGTGTCGCCGAAAGCGTCCTTCACGTTCAGGAAGAACAGAACGCCGTCATTCTGAAGCAAGAACTTGCACTCAGGCGGCATGTCGTAGTCGAGCTCATCCGAATCCGTGTAGATGACCTCGTTGAGTTGAAGATCGATGTCAGACACCGAGTCGGAGAACGTGGTCGTTCCGTTCGTAACCTCGCCCACTTTGTAGTAAGTAGCGCCCGTATTCGCCGTTCGGTAGATCTCAATCTTCACAGTCGCGGTATCGAAATGCGTGTTCCCGCTGTTTACGAGAACAGGTAGTGCGCCGATACTGTTCGGCAGAGCGCCGAAGTAGCTCTTAATCGTGGAAACCGCCGAGCGCTGCGTGAACTCGACGCCGTTGATTGAGTACGTCTGAGAGCGTACGAACACGTAGTTTCGCGAATGTCCTGTGCCCGCAGACATCGTGACCAACGCAGCTTCTGCGTTTGTAATCCTTGGAAGGCCAAGGGTCCGAAGCGATACGGTAGAACCATCTTTATAGAGAAACGCTGGCTTTCGCCTCGCATCGTTCGTCATGAAGAGATGGTTATTCCACTCAGCATAAGAGTTCTGGTTGAACGCAAGAACCCCTGAACCGTAAAGGCTCACGCTCGCAGGCCCTTGGATCTCAGTCTCGACACCCGACCCCACAGAGAAGAGTTTGTTCGCGCTCTGGAAGTACCGCGTGCCCTTGAACTTCACAATCGAGTCCGCTCGAGCTTCCGTCGAAAGCCGAGGCACATCCGGGTCCATCACACCAGAACCTTGACGCGACTCAAGCCTGCGATCGTTCGTGATCACGAAGTTGTCGGCAGCCTCAAACTTGTTCAAAGGCGCGGTGACGAAGTTGTCCGTCATGCCGCCTGAGAAATCGGCGACATCCAAATTACCCATAGACCGCTTTCAAGGCGACAGAGTTGTCGTTGATGAAGATGTCGAAGGTGGTGGAAGAAGCTTTGCGAATCGTCGGATGGACTTCAAATCCATCCTCTCCGCCGCCGTTCACGAAGAACTTCATTTGCACATTGGCGAGCGTGTGCCCCGCGGGAACGGTGATCGTCTGCTTGTAGGTTCCGGGCTCACCAGAAACCGCTACCCACGACACCTGTGCGATATCCTGAACGGTTTTGTCCAGGTCCCCAGGTGAGATCTTCTCCGAGTTCACGCCGTCATGGTTGTGGTCATTCTGTAACTGCGCGTTGTCTTCGAGATCGTTCCAGAAGTCGCGGTCGCCGGTTTCAGGCTTCTTTACGCCTTTAGAGAGAGTGATGCTCATCGAGCGGCCTCACATTGTTTTAGCCGGTCAGCCTGCCGGCGTGCCCAGGAGTTGTAGTTCGCAATCTCTTTCGCTGAAAAACAGTAGTGCCCATCGAGCTTCTCAAGCCCTGTCGTCCAGCCGCGCTTCGAGAACTCGAAGTTTTCTCGGTCAGTGAGTTCATAGGTGTGGAAACGGTTTCGAGCGTGATCGATAAGCTTCGGATGAAGATCCGGAGCAGAGTCACAGCCAGAAAGGCTAGCGGCCATTAAGAACATCGAGACCAGAGTCAGCGATTTCATCGTCATCACCTTTTTTGAGAGCATCCTCGAGCTTGGAGGCGTTCTCTTGAGCCTTTTTGTCGTCAGCTTTTTTGCGCTTGTGCGTTTGGTACGCAGAGATCGCCTGTGTGATCAGGGAGATGGCTGACGAAACCGCATTCCAGATCTTGATCAGATTCATGGGATTCAGAAACGACAGCCACCCCATACTAGGCCGCCTTCACGCGAGCAGCGATGGCGAGAACCAATCCCAGAAGCTCTTGTGCTTCTTCAGCCGAGAGATCTTTCACTTCAGCGGGGATTTCGTTAGTGCCTTGAACAGCCGCGGTCAGAACGGACGCATCCTGCACAAGTCCGATCACGACCGGAAGATCAGCAAGGTTCACCTTGCCATCGGCCATGATCTTTTTTCCTGCAACGCCCAAGAGCGCGAGCCCTTCCAAGAGTTCTTTCAGTTCCTTGATCCCTTTTGCTTCAGCCATCCTGGCCTCCTTAGTTTTTCTGTTTTTCCATGAGTTTGATGATGAGTTCGGTGTTTGCCTTCGTGGCGGCGGTGTCCTCTAGGAGCTGTTTGTTGATTTGCTCCTGGCTTTGGAAACGACCCAAGGCGAAGTCTCGGAATCTGTGCAGCTGCCCGTTCGTGTCGAACTGCCCTGCTTGCAGACTGCCAGCCCACAGGCCGATTCCTGCCACCATCAAGGCGAGCGATACCGTCAGCCCGAGCTTGATGTTCGAATTCTCAGAAATGTTCGCCATTCATTCCCCACTAATTGTTTGCGCGATTTTTGCAGTGAGGACTGCTTGAGTTTCCCGACTCTCCCCCTCCAGCCCCGGAGGGGGTCCTCTTAAAGACCGATGCGAATGATTGACACGTAGTTAAACTCAGCAGCGTTGAACAACGCCAAGCTTGCGCCCGAGTTGTGATAGATCCGTATGTCGATATAGTCTCCGGCCATCAATTGAACTAAGTCGTGTCCACCCACACGCATGAGTCCATTCGCGCTGCTTCGATTGTCATCTCGATCAAGGGCACTAACCCTCGACCCATTCTTGTAGAGAGAAATCTCCGCGACTTCCCCCTGAGTCCAAGTGGTGCTAGCTACAAAGATCGCCATTGCCGAAACATCGTACAAACCAGGAGCCTGTGCCGTGAATTTCCACGACGCTCCGGTTGTCACAGAACCATGAGTATCGAAGTTGACGGTTCCGAAGTTGATGATTGTAACGGCGTTGTTCGGAATACTTTGACCGGCACTGGTACTTGCGCGAGCGGCAATCGTCTCCGTCGCCGCGATGGCTGTGGGGCCACCGATTCGCTCGACATCAAAATACGTCGGGTTGTAGTCCGCCGCCGTGGTTGACCCGGCTCCCACTTGAGCGGACAGAGCAATCGTCTCGCCAGCACGAAGGGGAACGATGACCGAACCGCTCGGAATCAACGACTGATTGCCGGCCGCTTGGTTAAATGCCTGGCCGATCGCGCGAGTCGCTGATCCGTTTTTCTCAAGCGTCAAAAGAATATTGCCGTTCGTTGTCGATACCGCAGCCGCTCGCAAGCTTCCGGAGATCCGATAGTTCCCACTCACTTTCACGGTGTACTGATTCGTGCTCGGATTCCAGCCGCCATGTGTATCAAGCGCAACGGTCGACATCGTTGTGATGCGAGTTGAAGAAGTCCCTACTGACTGTGTTGTTGCCGTGTTGTTGTAGACTGAAAGAGCGACAACCCGCGTGTCTGCGCTATCCGACATCTGAACCGACGACGACCAGCCTTGGATGGGGAAGGCGAAGTTGAGATTTATGGCGTCCGTTTGTCCGGATGCGATATCAGCGTTAGATAGCTGAGCAGCAGTACCTACCACTGTCGCTTTGACCGCTGTGGTTCCGAACTGAAGCACAGAGATTGCTTTGAACTGCGAGGCTGAGACATCGTACCAGAGACTGGTCAAATCCTCTCGCGCGCCCGATCCGCCGGGGAGCATCTTGGCATTATCGATCGAAATCCCGCTGGGAAGCCCATATCCGAAGTCGCCTCCCGTACTTGTTCCTGTTGATCCAAAAATATGTCGAATACGAACTTCAATAGAGTCGCCGACGCGGCGCCATTTACCCGATAACCCACCATTACCGAGGGTGAATCCAAAGAAAGTCGGCGTGTACAACTGCCAATCGGTAGCAGGCGTCCCAAACACATACGTGCTCGGCCCGACCTGGATGTTGTTGACCTGAAGCGCGAACGCCGTGGTAGCGCTCGAAGCGACGTGCAGGATTAAGCGGTAGTCGGAACCTGTCGCCGAAGTCTGAAACTCGCCTTCGAACACATCCGCGATGGTCGATGAATTCGAGAAGAGCTTGAAGTTCGAGGGCTGAATCAACGTCGAGTTCGTCACGTCGTAGATGTAGACGACGACATCCGATAGGGCCGATTGCGAACCAGCGGTGAACGTCCCCGACTCGACGATGTAGTCGAAACGGATCTTGCACGCTTTCGCGCGGTAAGCCTTATCGACCGTAAATGTCGTAGCCCAGCCCTGTCCTTGGCGGTTAGCGGCATCCTTCCCAAGCAGGAAGTCTTGTGTACCTGAGAGCGGTGAAGCGGTGTTGACGCCCGAAATGACGCTCGGACTTCCACCCGTCCCGTCTGTGGGTGTAGCGCCGGAATCGGCGTATTCCGCCCAGATGTCGCCAGATCCGCCATCGCCACCTTGAATGAAGTTGACGCCCGATGCACCCGATCCTGAACCCAAAGGTTTCTCGGCGCCGAATTCATCGATCGAGTAGAACTTCCCGTCAGTTTTTGGATAGAGCTTGAGCGTGCCCGGAGGTGTTGCACCGCCTGCCGTCGACTGCTGCACCATAATGAGCGGCTCATCGAAGGTCGGAGACTCAGCGAAGGAAGTCCCGGTTCCGAACTCTTTGTTTTCGAGAGTCTGCGTATCGGTCGTGCCGACGACATCTCCTGTAGGGACGGCCTTGGACGCAACGACTGCGCCCGTCCCATCACGCTGGATGAACTTGTTTGCGTTTGGAGCGTCGACCTTGAGCGTTCCTAGCCCCAGATCTTGAATCGTGTTGTCGTCGCCATCGATCGTCTTTCCGGTCAGCGTCTCGGTCGCATCGCGAGTGACGATGGTCCCGGTCGTAGGAAAGGTGACGTTTGTATTGTCAGCGCCCGTCCCGCCGCGAGATTTCGACAGGCGCTGCTCTTCGAACATGGCGCCGAAGCCGTCGTTGACGACGACGTAGCCAGGCGTCGCGGTCGCGAGCTTTTGGCGGTTGATGTTTGCGCCGTCTTTGATGTCCGCGTTCTCGATGTTCGAAATGGTGTTCTGATCGGCGTCGATTGTTTTATTGGTAAGGTTTTGCGCTTGATCTTCAGTGACGAAGACGCGCTTCACACCATTCAGAACGACCTTTGCCAGGTGCGCAGTGGTGTTCACCCACGTCAGGCCCTCAGGAAGATTTGTGGGATCGTTCTGTTTGTTTTCGAGTTGAGCTTGTTCGAGCTGGCCTTTGAAGAGCACTCGTGACCTCGCAGATTAGGAGGGGATACGAAAAGGGGCCTCAGCTGAGAACACAGCCGAGACCCCAAAACCCAAGGAGGGCTTAAGAACTAGTAAGTGATTCCGTAGATGATCGCGCACTTGTACGGCTTCGAAACGACGATCGTTCCTTCGTACATGAGGTCGACGACATACTTATAGTTGTCGTTCTCATCGCGGACTGTGTAGAACGCGTTTCCGTTCGGATCTTTGTGCTTACGGATGCCGCCGTTCGAGTGAATCTTCATTGCGTCCATCGAAACGAACGTCATGAAGTCGTTATCCATCTCTTGCATCGCGACGACTTTCAGCGAACCACCGGGGCCAAAGATTTCGATAGTGGTGAAGCCGTACTGGCTCACTTTCATCGAGCCGGGAACCATTTTGTAGGCACCCTTATCCTGCTCCAGTTTCTTCATCATGGTGCCCAGGTGCTTAAACGAGCACCAGAGCTCGCCCGCTCCGACTTTCGCCAGTTGACGGTATTTCGAGTATGCGTCGAAGATCTTCTCGAAGATGTTCGAAGTCGACATGCCCGAGCCGTCGATCGCGAGCGCCTGAGTGTAGGGGCTTGCGGTTTTGGTCTGACCGTAGACAGTCGATGCGCCACCAGCGGCAACGGGGAGCAGGATGTCTTTCAGGTTCGAAACACTCGATGTTGCGAAACCTTCTTGGTAGATCAATTCGCCGACAGCAACGCCAGTCAAAGTCGCGCCAGTCGATCCGCCTTTAGCGGTGACGATCAAGAGCTCACCTGTGTTGATGTTGATCTCTTTAACCCAGCCGGTCACGTTTGCGCCTGTGGGATCGAGAATGACTTTCATATCGAGTTCGAAGCGCTCAGGGCGATTCACACCGATTTTGCTCGAAGCCAGGTTCGTGACGTCAGCGACTTTATCCAAGTGCTTCGCGTTCAAGAACGTGTGGTTCAGAGTTTTTGCGAAGAAGTCAGTCGCATCCGAGATCTGCTCAGGCAGGAAAGTGCCCAAGAACGACTTCGCTTTGACTTTGCCTTCGTGGTTGAAGATGTCCTTGTGATGGAACACGAGCGCCATGTTGATTTCAGGGCGCGAAGAGTCCGCGATCGAGCCGCGAACGAGCTTTTGCGAGGTGATGTCCGCGATAGCGACAAGGCCGCCCGCTTTCACGCTCGAAGCACGCCCAGCCTGGAAGGGAACGATCAAATCGCCCGTCCAGTCTTCTTTGTGTTCGATGTTTTTCCAGAGATACGACTTCTCTTCGATCTCCGGCTTCAGGAGGTCGTAAGAAAGGTTTTCATTCAACATATCGTTGAAGAGTTTGATCGACATTCATGTCTCCTAGGCCGGGTGTTATCCGGCAAAAGGGTGGTTGGATTTTTTTAGTCTTCGAGCGTTTGGGCGAACTTCTTCATGTCGGCGAGGCTCTTGATGCGAGAGCCGCCTGCGACTTGAGAGGCGCCTTTAGCGGAAGGGATGACAGGCACTTCTTTCGGTGCTTGAGGAACTGCGGGTTGCATTTGTGCGGGTGCAGCTGGTGCCGCTTGTGTCAGGAAGGGTCTGAACCTCGAGACGACAGCGTTAACTGCTTCGAACGCAGAGATGTCTTGTTGGTTCAGCGCGAATTGCGCCTTACCCTCTTGAACGACCTGTGCGTAGAATGCGCCCTCACCGTTTACAGCATCGAAACGAGAGGCAATGTCTTTGATTTCGGGATTTGCCAGGGCTTGTGACAGCTCTGTGCGTTTGACCGATACCTGGAGCGCCGCCATTTGATTGGCGTAGGACTCGTTCTGGCTTGCCAAGTGTTGAGCTTGGCGCTCGGCTTCTTGGTTCTGATGGTAGATGTCCTGGGCTTGTTGGGGCAAGGAGTCAAAATCCATCTGCTGTTTTGCCGCCACGTAGATCTCTTCCGGCGTGAGGCCGAGTCCACGAAGGGCTTTCATCATCTGGCCCTGAGAGCGAAGCGCTTTGATCTTCGAGAACTGCGTTTCGTACTGACCGAGTTCGTTCCGGTAGACGCCGCTTTCCTCGCGGTACTTATCTCGCTCAGCTCGCACAGGATCGAGACCCTTTGCCTGCTCGAACAAACGCTTCAGACGCTTTTCGTCCTCAGCCGATTTGATATAGCTGCGGTACTCTTCGTCGATCTCATGCTCTTGACCGGCAGCTTTGAACTTCCAGTTCGGCGTGTACGCAGGGGTCTCAGGCGCGGGAGTTACCGCCCCGGGGTCTCCACTCACTTCAGGCGCAGACGTTTCCGCAGCGCTCGAAGTCTCTACCGCTACACCTTCGCTAGATGACAGGTTCGACTGTTCCATTTCCGACATTCACTCCTCCTTGAGTTTGATTTTGTTGTTGCATCAGGCCTTCCGTGGCCTGTCCCGCGATGGCGACTTGATCTGCCGGCGCGAACTTCTGTAAAGAATCCTGAGCCATGCCCTGCTTGTTCACGATGTCGTGAGCCCATTGCAGAGTTTCGTAGGGAAGCACCATGCGCTGCTGTTTCCCGTTGATGGTGACGTAGACGTCACACTTCACGAGGCTCCCGCCCATGGGAACGAAGCCCTGCTTTGCCATCGCAAGCTGCCTGAGCTCTTCGGCCTTAAAGGCGCGGTGCTGCTCACGCTTCTCGAAGTACGCCTGCTGAATCTGCGGATCGAGTGCCTTGAAGTCTGGAGACTTGATGCGCGAGGTGAGTTCAGTCACATAGAGGTCATGCGTATCATCAGGCTCAGCTGGACGCTTCTCCCCGCGGTCTAGAGCCAGGATGTCGTTTTCGACATTCCGGTAGTTCTGCATGATGGGCTTTAAGATCTGCTCCGAATTCGCGAACGGCATATTCGAGAGAATCTGCCCGACTGCCTCAGGGGGAAGGTTCTTCCCGACGTACTGAAGAGCGTTCTGTGTGAACATAAACCGGCCCAGCATGTCGGTTGCGTCCGAGTTTGCAGCCTCAACCGTGATCGAAACACTAGCCTTATCCGCCGTGCGGAATTCAGCGATGTTGATCATTTCAGATCGGCCCACAGCTTTGATGAAGTGGTGCTCATCGAAATAGTGCTTCGCGAGCTCGAAGTAGATGCCGTAAACGTCCTGAAGGAAAGCGACGATCGCCTTGGCTTGCTTCCCGTGTTTCTTCGATCGTTTGACAGACGAGTACAGAATCGCGAGCGGCTCCGTCGCCATTCCCGAATCTTCAACCGCTTCTTCATCAGCGACCTGATACATCTCCGCAATCTGCTCGACGACGTAGCCCGCGAACTGATCGCCTACCCGCCCAGGGATGATTTGCACATCACCGAAGGCTTTGTATGTGCGGATACCGGGAAGGGTTCCTTCCTGCGAGGCTTTCGCTCCGGGGCGCGTGATCATCTTGTCGTCGCCATGGGTCAACTGATGCTGAATGCGCTGGCTCGATGCGCGGTTGATCTCGACCTGGTAAGGGCGAATCACCCGGATGCGCGAGCGGTGGCGAGGAGACGTGGGAAGGCGCGTGTGCCCAGTGTAGGCGATGGGCCACACACCAAAAGGAAGCTCGCCGCTCGTGATAATGCCGAACTCTGTCTGGATGTAGTAGTAACCTTGCGGATACTCCATACACGGACGGTAGTAGTGGTAGCGCAGATGAACTTTCCCTTTGTCGTCACCGAAAGAGAGCTTGTTTGTGTCGAAGATACGGTAGGTGGTCTCCGATGACTTCTTCACGAACTCGAGCTTTTCTTCGCGCTCGGGGTCGTCTTCTGCGATCATCGCTTTCACATCTTCAGGCATCGACATCTTGTCGACGATCACATAGGGCGAATCGTCCATATCGTCTGCGTCTGGTGCGCGGTGGAGATTGAAGCCGTAGATGTTCTCGAAGACGAAGTCTCCGGAGAATACAGGACGCGTCTTATCAGGTGCGGGCTTGAGCATTTGATCAAGCTCAGGGTTTCCGGTTTGGCGGACCTCAGACCCATCAGGAGCCGTGAAGAGCGCCTGCCCTTCCTCGTCTACTTTTTGGTGATAGTTAATCAAGTCACCCTTGTTCGGATTCCAGATAACGAGCGTTGCGACTTCGCCGATCTCGACGAAATCCTGAATCCATTTCTCGCGGCGCTCTGCGAGCTTGTACCGTTTATCTCCAAAGAGCTTCACTGCCTGGTAAAGCTGTGCCGCCTTTTTATCCTGAAGCTCGTCACGATTTGCCGGAGTACACTTCACGTCAGGGGCGAGGGCGGCAATGCCGTTCACTTCCCGGTTACAGATCTTTTGCGTGTGGTTCTTTGTGATCTTCACCTTTTGCTGTGAAGTCAGGCTCGAGCCGCGAAGCTGTTCGCGGAGATTTTTCTCAATCCGTTTGTAGTGGTCGCCCGAAACTAGCAGCAGGTTCGACTTCTGCTCGGCGAATAGTTCTTCATCGCAAGTCTTCGCATCTTGGAAGAGCTTGTTCAGTTCTTCATTAGTCTTCAGCTTCATCTGCTACTCCTTCAGCAGTTGTCGAAAAGCTCATGCCGGCGCGCTGCCACGCCACAGGGTCTTCGAGGGGGTCGATGTAGTTTGATTCTTCGGGCTCGGCGGGAGCGAGTGTGTTTTCGTAGTGACCAGCCGTCGCCATGACGGATTGAGTATCGCTGACACCATGAAAGGTTTCTTGGAAGCGAATCTTCAATGCTCCTAGGTCAAGCTGAAGAACACCCGCTTCTCCGCAGGCTTTGATAATGGCGACGAGGTCTTTTGGCGCAGGAAGGCTATCCGTAGTCTTCATTAAGCTCCTCAATTTCTTGTTCAAGGTCGATGATTTCGGTTCGTTTCTGGTAGGCAAGTCGGCGATCAGCGATCATCATTTCGGTTGTGATGATCTTCGGAGCTTCGGGCTTCTCCTGACCGCCGGTCACATTCATGAAGTCAAAGGTCACAGACGAAAGCGCGTATCTGAGGGCATCAGAAGCGTGGTCCTTTGCTTTCTGCTTCTGGGTGTCGTTCCGCAGGTTCAGCAGCTCGTCTGCGAGTTCAAGCCCGCCTTTGTTTTTGAAGATCGAGAGCATCATGTTTTTGAAGAGCGTATTGATAAGCCCTTCGCCGATCTCATGACGCTTTTCTGCTTTTTGGATCGGGATGCTTTCTCGTTCGGCCACGATTCCGAGATCGCGGTCGGCGTAGTCGTAGTAGCTTGCAACGACCTGCTTTCCGACTCTCATGTAGACGTACTGCCGGAGAATGTCGGATGCGGTCGTGTTCTTATCATCGCCCGTGATGTTGTCAGGGGTTCCGATCCAAACGTCGGTAACGATGGCTTTCTGGAAGCTCGGGTCAACGGCCACGAATACGATCGCGGCTGGATGCGAAAAGGTCGTCTTCGTGCCCTGAACGCCAGAGCCTGAGTCGATGCCGACGAAGTAAACCCATGACTCCGGAATCTGATGCTCAGGAATCATGTTCACTTCAGCATTGAACGACGGGAACTTCAGGACGGATTTGTCGATGATGAATCGACCATAGACACGTCGGAGCACTTCTTCGGGCGTGGGGAGCGTCTGCTCAATCTTCTTGATGCGCTCGATTGTCCAGTCAGACGGAATGCCGTTCTCGTAGGTGAGGCAGTCATAAAGCGACACCCGCATCTTGTGCGCGGAAGGAAGCTTCAACTTCAGAGGATCTGTCTCCTCCATGACGTCGAACCAATACTGCTGAGACAGCGTCGGCGTGAATACGCCTGCGATGTAGCCATCCGTCGCACCGACTCGGAGTTGAAGTTCAGGCCAAAGCTCAATCGGGAGTTCTTCGTCAATAGAGAGCATCCAAACGGTTCCCGTCTGAAGGTTCTCGACCTGTTGGTCGTATGATTTGAAAAGCAGGTTGATGCCGGAGTTAAACTTAAAGCCTGCGATGAGACCATTCGGCGATTTGATGAGCTCCCAGCCGTACTGCGGGTCATCCTTCATCTCACCACGAGGCATGAATTCAGGAATCCATTTCAGGCGCGCTTCGTGATCGGCAACCTTAAGCGACGGATACAGATACCAGAATGTAATGGGGCGCGTGCGCCATAGCTCGGGCCATCTGTCAGGTTCTGTTGCGAGCGTGATGTTTTTGCGGATCTGCGTGCTAGAATTGTGGGTAACGATCGACTCTTTGCCTGCGACAAACGAGCCTTCACCGCAGACCGTGATGCACTTGACTCGCTTTTTTCCGATGGGCTCGATCTTGTGAATGATTCGCTCGTGAGCGCATCGCTCAGGGAACCGATAACGAGCAATTTTGCGAGGCAGCCGAAATGGACAAATCGGCAGGTGAACGCGGACACAGTACGTGTCGCTCGCGATGTGCTTTGCTCCATCTTTTATGTAGTGACTCGGGTGCTTCGCAATGAAGCCTAGCCCACCAAGCCCCTGCGTGAGTCGCACCACATCTTCTGCGAGCTGCTTGGACGCAGTCGCAAATGTGCAAAGTCCCGTCCTCGAGACGCAGCCATCTGTGTCCATGAGGCCTTGAAGCAAGGCCAATCTTTGCTCGACGGCGCCCCAGAAATAGGACTCGGGAATAAACTTCGTAAAGCAGTCTGTTCCCAACAAACCTAGCTCCGACAGAATATCCCTCACTCCCGTATCGACGGGAATGCGGTAGCCGTATTTCCCACTCTTCCTCGCGCCGTAATTCACGACTGCGTAGTCCGCTATTTCCGCGTCAGCGGTAGTCAGCGAGACGTGTTTCGTTACGCAGCCATCGCCCAGCAGAAGCCCTAAAAAGTATGGGTCAAAAAGTATCTTGCCAGAGAATCTCAGTGGCTCATTGACGGGAATGCTGTATCTTGCGCGCGCGCACGTCGTTGAAGGCGAGTATCCTCCGTGCTGGATAATTTCCTTAGTTGTTCGAACAACCCATTCGCCATACCTAGAATGCGTTTTGCGAAATCGCTCTTCAGGACCTTTGCAAAACCACTCGTGTTCACCGCTGGCTTCGATCGAAGATCCATCGTGAAAGGTGATACGGAAAGCTTCATCTTCCCCATCGAAAGGAACCGCCAGAATCTTCGTGGGATTTCCGAGACGCGTATAGACGTAATCGCCGACCCCAAGGTCAGCCATCTTCTTGTAGCCCGAAGGCGTGGGAATGAGCGTCTCATGGGTAAGGGCCTTCGAGATCTGGTTCGCACCAGTCAGGAATAGGAGCTTGTTCGTCGAGTTGATGAACTCGCGCGTCCACTTGTAGTAGGGAAAGCCGTAGAGGTGAGGCAATAGCTCACGCTTCCGCGCCTCACGCGCAGCCGCTTCCTCCAGCTTCTGGAGCTTCAATTTCTTGAGAGCTAAAATCTCGTCGATGTCTTACGTCCTGTAATTCGATCGATTGGTGTCAGTGATGTTCCCAAAACCCCGGGCATTCATTGCATGAGGTGATGACGATTTCGTTTCCTACGGTGTCACTCTTCAGCGCCATCCAAGTCCGCGTCCCGCACTTCGGGCAGGCGAGCTTCGAGGAGCTTCGCCCCGCCTTTTTCCTCAAGTTCGCGAATGCGGCGGTCGATGTCTTCGAGGCTTTCTTTTTCGCCATCGGGTGTTCCTTCGACATTCACGTTCTGGTTCTGCGTCACAACTTTCTGAGTGACCGAACCGTAGACGCGGTTCATGAGGATTTCGGAGATCTTCACCTTCACAGCCGCTAGACGAGCATCAGTTCCGATGTCGTTGCCTTGCTTATCCCTGAGAACATGATCGCGCGTCAGGATGTCGAGCTGCTGATCGAGCGCAACGGTCAGCATGTGTTTCAGCTGAACCCGATACGCAGGTGGGGGCAGACAGATGAACGCCATCTTGTAGGCGTCTTTCTGAATGATCTTCCACCAGTATTCTTTGCGGCAGACCCCGTTATAGATGTTCGGCAGGTTCATGATTCGCCCGCCGAGAGACGCGAAATTGTACTCAAGCCAGAAAGCTTCGCGCAGGCGTTCTTCAGTGAGGCCGATGTTGCCGACTCTTTTCAGTTCGGTCTCGGTGTAACTGAGAACTTCGAGGGGGATCGATTGAAGCGCTTCGGCCATTTTACCCGGAAGCATGTTGACTAGCGAGTGCCGATTGCTGGCATCCGTTAAATCAAGCTCGGGTTGTAGGTCCTGGGGCGAAGGGATCACGTCTCGGGACATCAGTAGCACTCCGGCACATTTGCCTTCACACGACCGAGCACCGAAGAAATCTTCTGGTACTTATTGCCTTCGAGAATGATCGCCCAGTAGCGGTACTTCGAAGCGTTTGGGAGAATGATCTCGCCCGACTTCATGATCTGGCGCTTCATGAGGATGACGTAAAGGTGAATGTTAGGCTTCGAGGTCTGAAGGTCAGCAAAGCTGTACTTCGTACCGCCGCCCGCCCAAGACTGGTCAACAACAGAGAGCTGGAAGAGACCGACCGAGTAGGTATCGAGGTTTTCTTTCTTTCCCACGTCGACTGATGACGACTTCACATTCCAGCTGGACTCGTAGTAAGCAAGCGCCGCCGAGAACTCGCCGAGGGCTTTTAACTTCCCGTCTTCTGCCAGCGAATGGTACTTCGGGCAGATTTGAGTGACGTCTTTCGCCGACGAGAATGTAGCGAGGTCAGCCCGCAGAAGGCTGATCAGGTAGTCAGAGGTTTCAGGCAAAAGCGAGTAGCCTTTGCCGGCTTCCCATGAAAGCGCGATCCGCTTCTTGGGTTTCGGTGTCCCGGGTGCCTCGATAGGGTCGACAGGCATCGTTGGCACGTTCTCGCACCCCAGAAGGCATGTCGCGAGAACCATGGCTACCGCGTAGATGCCGATGACTGTGAGGGCTAATTTAGTGCGTTGATTCATCGTGTGGACTCCTTGCCCTTCGAGCCCGAAGTGCAGTTGATGGTCTTTGTGACTTTTCCGGGGAACGCCCAGAACTTCAGAAGCGGCCAGCGGATAGAGCAGATTTCAGTTACCGAGTAGGTCGAGATCTTGACGGCATCTGCCTGGTTGCCTCCATCGAGGTCGACCGTGGCTCCTGCGCGCGTGAGGTCTTCAGCTGTGCAGTTACCTGCGATGAATGCGACGTGATTCGACGAATCGTTTCCGCATTTCACATGGTTGATGTGTGCGATCGCACCATGAGGCGCGCCGTTCACTTTGTAGTTGATGGCCGCTCCCCAGTTCGACCAGTGACGAGCGAGAGAGCCGTTTCGCTGAACGTCGATGCCGGCATATCCCAAGGCAGCTGCGACCATGAGTCCGCACCAAGCGTTTGCGGAACCACGGATCGAAGGAAGCGAGAAGCCGAAATACTTCTTCCAAAGCGGCGTCATCATCGCGTTGAAGTCGTTGTCCTGCTCTTTCTTGCCGCGGTACTTCTTCATGAAGTCCATCCAGGGAACAGGTTGGATGGTTGTGATGTCGGTGCTTTTCGAAGGTGTGGTGGGCGTCGTAGGCTTCGACGGCACCTGAGGCGTCACACGCTTCTTCAGCAACTCCTCAATCTTCGGCCATGTCTGCTTCAGGCCGACCTTGCCGTCGATCGTAAGACCCTTTGCGCGCTGGAGCTCACGAACGGCTGACTCGAGAACCGCGTCGAATTTGCCGGTGGGTTTGCGCGCAAGAAATCCAAGCGTCGCAAGGCATTCCTCAAGATAGATAACGAGAGGGCCTACATCGCCGAGCATGATCTGCTTAATTTCTAAGGCTTTTGTGTCTGACGCCTTCGGAGCGCCCACGCTCCCAAGCCAGGAGAAGAAGGTAACGATGAGGTTCCAGAATGTTTGCATGGTTAGTGCCTTTCTTGGCTCTCCGGCCAATGCAGAGTGACGGTGACTTTCGAGTTCTTGATCTTGATGTGAATGGTTGGAGGGTCAGCTGTACGGATCGGCTTCAGCATCACGTCCGCAGCTTCGTAGGCTTTTGCGAGCGCCTGCTTATCGTCCCAACCCCACTTGGCGATTGCGTTCTCAACCATCTCGATGAACTCGCGGTTAAACCAAAGCCTGAACCCGCGACGAGTGTCCTCGCCTGACGGGACAAACAAGTTAGCTTTTTCGGAGTGTTTCAACGGGTAAGCCTTCCTTGGCTGCGATCTCCAGACGAAGCTCCTCAAGCGTCTCTTCCATCTCCTCGCGAATGGTATAGAGATGCGCCACCGTGCGACTGATGATGGGGTCGGCTGACATATCAGCGAGCCTCACGCGGGCAACCGTGCGGTTAATCAGCCGATCCATGTTGTCGATGAGGCCTTGAGCCTGCTCGAGCATCTTCCGGTGCTGTGTCGTCATCCCTGACTTCCCCTTCTCTTCAGGCGAACAAAACAGCTCATCCATGAGCCCCAGTCCGCGTCCTTGCGAAAACCTCTGACGGGTCAATCCCCCGACCGCCAGAGTTCTGATTCCTTGCAGATGTCACAGATGCGGTGATGCTTGCCCTCGGACATGAACTTCTTGTCGCAGCCGAGGCAGACCTTCTTTGTGAGCTTGAAGCGCGGATAATGCGTAGGCGTCACCTGGCGCACACCTTCCGTCCCCTTGATGTAGGGAGAAACAGTAGGGTTCGCATGCGGGTGGCGCTTGTTGCGGTAGTTGGTCATGCGCCTATTCGCTTTCGCGCGATCTCTGCGTACCCAGGATTCAACTCGATACCGATGAACTCGCGGCCATGCTTCTTCGCGACCATGCCGGTTGTGCCAGAACCCAGAAAGGGATCGAGAACAACACCTCCAACGGGCGCACCTGCGAGAATGCAAGGTTCGATGAGATCGGGAGGGAAAGTTGCGAAGTGAGCGCCTTTGAATCCTTTTGTGGTAACTGACCAGACTGAGCGCTTGTTGCGTGTCGGTCGCGGGCCGATCTTGTGAATTGACCCGCCGAGATTCGCGTTCTTGCCTTCGCGCTGGCCGGGCACGTCTTGCCCCTTGGTGTTGCCAGGTCCTCCGGGGTATCGAGCAGGCTCACGAATCGCTTCGTTGTCGAAGTAGTAGCGAGGCTTCTTCGATAAGAGAAAGATGTACTCGTGAGACTTCGTGCAGCGGTCCTTTGTCGACTCAGGCATGGGGTTAGGCTTATGCCAGATGATGTCTTGGCGAAGAATCCAGCCGTCAGCCTGGAGAGCGAGCGCAGTCCGCCAGGGAATGCCAACGAGGTTCTTGTTCGGAAGTTTCGCGTCGTAGCCGGGGTCAGTGAAAAGTGACCGCTCCTGCGAGTTACCGCCTGAACCGTTCTTTCCTTCACCTTTCGCCCAGCCTCCGCCGCTTCCGTACTGAGAAGCCGCGTAGCTATCGCCCAGGTTCAGCCAAAGCGTGCCGTCGTCTTTGAGAACGCGGCGAACCTCACGGAAGAGAGTTGTCATCGAAGCGATGAACTCTTCAGGAGTCTTCTCGAGGCCCATCTGACCATTAACGCCGTAGTCTCGCAGACCCCAGTAAGGCGGCGACGTCACACACGTCTGCACCGATTGGTCAGGAAGCGTGCGAAGAGTCGCAAGAGAATCGCCTACGAGAATCACTTCGCACCATCCCGGAAGAGATTCGGTCCGCAGGCTGACGTGAAAAGCACTGTAAACAGGAACCACCAGGCGCTGTAACCTTCGTAGGTCACGAGGTAGGCGGTGCCTGCAAGTAGCGAGAGGTCGAAGATTAACATCGCGATATAGACGATTAGTGTGCGCTGGCTCACTTCGACTCCCCAGCCGGCGTGAACTTCAGCTCACCTTTTTCCATGTGGTAGACGCCAGGGGCAGGTTTGATCGCTTCGTAGCGCGAAGGCTTCTCATCGAGGATGTCAGCCGTGCGATACGTCAGGTCGTTGTAGGCGCGGATAATGTCCGACACCGGGGCAGCTACGCCGCTCTGAAGCAGGTACATGGCTTTCTGGATGGTGCGGTCGTAGTAGAAGCCAGGCTTGCGGGGAGAAGCGTGAGTAGGCTCTGTGGCGCGTTTAACGGGCTCAGGAGAGGCTGTGGGCGCTTGGGTTGCGTGATAGGCGTAGAGAGCGGCGAAAGCGTCATGGATGGCTTTATGCGCTTCAGGCAGGGTGAGGCCGTGCAGGCTCTCGTTGGTGGGGAAGGGAGGGGGGAGGGGGGCTGCGGAGGTGGGGGGAGATAGGGTGTGCGCTCCATGGCGGACATCTCCCTTATCGTCGACCCCACCCCCCGGTGAGAAAGCTGCTTCTTGACCCTTAGCCACGAAAGCGTCCTTGCCCATCGTGCTCCCCCTTGTTGACGCGCGCCACTAAGTAGCTGATCACGCGTTATATAGACGAGATGACGGCCCTGAGGCCTGAGCTCCGAATCACCCCTTGATTCGAAGCCTGCTTAACGCTGCGGAATCACTGGAGATTCGAACTTCGCTGCTGGATCTACATAGATCCAGCAGTGTTGGTCGAGTCTACCAATTGTGTGTCCTGAGGCGCGTCAGGCACTAAATATAGTGGTCCTGCTCGTGAGGAGCTCAGCGCTCGAAGCGCCGCGCGCCCCGCCCGTTGGCACCACACACCTCGGTCCGCTTCATCCGCCCTGCTTGCTTCCTCAGCATCAGCAGCGTCCGCGGTCCCTGCTCCTCAGCATCTTCCATCATCTCGTTTCCCTCACTTTGCCTCATCTACCCTACAAACTGTCAAACTCTTACAATCTGCCTACAAGTTATCCACCGCACCGCATCTATCACACATCACGCACACTTAGCCCTGCTCACCTCCCGCCGGCAGCGCTTCCCCGTCTATAAGTTCTACAAAGTACCATTCGCTAACCTACTGATTTCACTGCTGCTTGATGTGGCACAGATCAAGCAATGTGTAGTGTCGTAACCAACTAACGAAGGAGTACGAGATGAAGAAAGCCAAAATGACTCAAGCCGAAGCCCTGGACATCGTGATCGCTGACCTCCAGTCATGGGCTGACTCAGGTGGAGATGAGTCCGACGACGGTATGTTGTACGCGCTTCGCAACGGATACCGGCTCCACGCTGCTCAGCTTTGGTTGGGCACTGGTGCCGCTAGCGAGACCCGCAAGATGACCGAAGCGACTTCAGTCCTTCGTATCAGCCGCAAGGCTGAAGACCGCGAGATCGACCAGATCTGCCGCGAAGCACACATCTACGAATGTCCGGACTGTAACCACAATGGCTTTCGCGACGATGACCAAGGTGAGTCCATCAGCTGCTTTTCGTGTGGTGAGACCGCTTTCAAGCAAGCGCGCCCCGAGGAAGTCATCAGTAAGGTGCAAGAACTTTTCCCCGAATCTCAGGCGCTCCCTTACGCACGTAAATACAAAGCAGCTTACGTCCACGCCGAAGATAACTCCTCAGGCTTTCGTGTCGTCGTCGTTCCTTGCACTGAGTTCCGCGATCGTCAGGGTATCCATCTAGTAGACCTCACGACCGAGGAGCTCGAGCGCAAGCTCAGCGCTGCTGCTGAGTCGTGTGATCGCGATGGCTTCGAAACTGTATGGGTCCACGTCATCGGCGCGTGAGCAGCTTGATCAGGGTGTCTTGCGGGACACCCGAATGAAGACGCTTTCAATTAACAAAGGAGATCGCATGAACTCGCTTAAAAACGTCCGCATTTACGATAATGGCGGAAAGACCTTTGACCGCTACACAGCCGTCTACATGGACCAGCCCGAGTACCAGCCCGGCACGTTCGCAGCGCGCGGCATGAGCACCAACCCGTTCAGCCCTCAGGGCTTCGGCTGCTCGTGTGTCGCATCACCGGGTCGTCATCTCGGGAAGCGTATCAAGTTCGAGGAGCTGCCGCCCGACTGCCAAAGATTAGTCCTACAAGACATCTCTACAGAGGAGACCGCATGAGCCGCCGTCAATCGACCATCTACATCACTCGGGTTTCGACTCCGAAAGGCTGCGGACCTTACCGCTACCTCGTGACCCAAGACTCCACGTCGTGGTGTGCGTTCAGAACCCGCCGCGGTGTCCGTCAGTTCATTCGAGACCTCAACCTCACCGTGAAACTCATGCGCCGAACCGGGCGCGGGCTCGACTCTTTTGCGGTGTACGAATGTCATTCTCCGGTGTTTGAGCAGCTTGGGTCTTGGGACCTCGAAAAGTTCATGCGCATGGAGGCAGATGTCGAGCGCGTTTCACACTCGAACGGAGATTTGACGCTCTGGAAAATCATGCACCTCGATGGCGGCGGTTGCGTGATGTATCACATGAACCCGAACGTGAAGGACCGCCCGACTTATCCGCGCGAGGCTTACTCAGATAGCGGACCTGACGACACATCACCCAAACGGAAAGGATAATCAGATGACCCGCCCCAAACACACACCCGGACCGTGGGACGTAAATGTCTACTCGTATCCGCTCACGCCTCGCCTTTTCGGTGTCAACTGGAAGCAGCAAGAAAAGCGAGACGCCTCAGAGGACCTCGCCAACGCCCGTCTTATCGCCGCCGCGCCTGAGATGCTGGAAGCGTTGGAGGACGTGCTTGCGTTTCTCAACATCAAACGGACCGGCATCGAGAACTCACTAGCCAAGCAAGTCGAGCGAGCCCTCGCCAAAGCGCGAGGTGAGTCATGAAGCTCAAATCACTGAATCAAGCCATCTTTCACTCGGTACACTCCGATTGCGATGGGTCTGAAGTAGACGCCGCTTTCAAAATCGAAGTCGATGGCGCAACTTGGTCTTGCTACACGGTAGCGCTGAGTCACCGTGACCTACTCTGCTACTGCAACGAGGGAACCGCTTCCTTTGTTGTCGACACTTACGGGACGCGCGACGTGGCGGAGCTCGTCGACTGGGAAGCCGATCAGCCTTAACGCCCCTTAACCGTCTCAACTTGCTATAGCGTTTTGTTGGAAATTTCACGCGGGGTTAACCAAGTCCCGCCGATAATAGGAGTAGACATGTCACGCAACCAACTCACACCAGATAAGTACATGACGCCTCAGGAAGCGGGTGCGCTTGACGCCCGTCTTGCAGCGCTCGATACCTCTGACCCGCTCGTTGCGCGTGATCATGCTTATCTGAGTTTTCTCAGGCTCACGGGCGTCCGCGCTTCTGAGGCGCTGAACCTCGAGCGCCGAGACTTCCTCGGTGTGTTCGACGGAGCAGGAGGAGAACGCTTCGGACGCGTCCACATTCGCACGCTGAAGCAGGGGCTTGACCGGGTCGTGCCCGTGCCCGGTTGGCTGTACGACCGCTGCTTGTCAATGGCTGGAGCGTTTCCGGGCTCGCCGATCTTCGCATCTGATACGGGTGAGGCGATCAAGCTCAGACGTGCCGACCAGATATGGCGTACGTATCGGACGTGCGACAAGAAGCTTCACTCGCTTCGTCACACTTTCGGGCGTGAGCTCTACCGCGCAACCCGCGACATCCTGCTGGTGAAGTACGCGCTTGGACACGCATCGGTATCGAACACGCAAATCTATACCGAGATGGACATGGAAGATGACTTGAGTCGCGCTTTAGGAGCGCTGAGAGGAGCGTCATGACACGCTATACGCTTTTATTGGGACTGAGTGCGTCCCTTATCCTGACCGCTTGCGTGCCTGATGGCGGCTCTGGTGGAGCTCCAGCTGCTCGCGTAGTTGACGAAGCTCCGAATCTTGAGCCCGAGGCGCCGGAGCCCTTGCCTGAGGAGCCAACTCTTGCCGAGTTGACAAGCGGTGACATCCAGTCTCTGACGCTAACCCGCGGTTCGGAGTCGCTGACGTTTACAAGCTCCGAGATCCAAGACACGCGCTGCTATGGTGGGCGCATCGAGATCAAGAGCGTGACTGAGGCTGATGGTATTGTGACCGTGTCGGCTGAGCGTGATGGCGACGTGCCGCTCGACACACCGACACATCAGGACTGCATGCTTGAGGTCGGTCAATCGCATTTGGCCTTCTACTATGGCGGAAGCTGCGTCTATGCCGCGGTCGATCCGTACTTCCACGCGCGAAATATCACCTATCAGCTTTCCAGAACAGCTGATGGCGAGATCACAGTCGCGCGGTCGCTTGAGACGATGCCGTTTCAACGAAGCTGCACAAACCCGATAGGCTATGGCCCTTTCACGGGCTCAATTGCAGGCGAGGTCTATCATGAGTAAGCCTCAGAATCTGACCGAGTTAAACGCTTTATTAGCCCGTCAGGCGAGTGAGCGAGATCAGGCCGACCGGAAGAACAGCGCGAGACTTTGGCGCGTCCTAGGCCCCGTGGCGGCGTTATTCGTGGCGGGATATATCGGTGTTGCGGTTTACGGATTAACTCAAACTGAAACGAAGTCTCAAGTCGAGGTGACGAAATGAAGGCTCAGACGTATCCTGTTCGCATGACTGCTATAGCGAAAAACCGGAATCTACCCTGGGGCTTAGTGAAGCGCGCGGTGCTTTGGACTGCGGCTGCCGTGGTGTCCTTCTACGTGCTCGGTGGTGTCGGGATGCTTCTCTATATCGGAAAGACCTCTCCGAAGGTGCAAGCAGCCATCGCGGACTTCGATCCCGGCATCCTTCGCTCAACTCTCGAGATCATCTTTTAACGATCAGCGGGAAGCTTGCCTTCGTTCATGAGCGACCAGACATCAGTGTTGCGCGATTTCATCGGGTCTTTCTCGCGCTTAGCCTTCTCGATCAGCTCATAGCGCTTTTTGTAGGGTGCGGCTTCAAGCGACCCAGCATCCATGACGTATGCAAGGCCATCAAGAGCCTCGTTTTGCATGTTACCGATGAAGCCTGTCTGACCGCGGGCTTTGGCGAGCTCTGACTCAGCCCAAGCCTGATGCGTACCTTCACGCATGGTCGCACCGAGATTGTCCAGCTTGTCCCACACGCTGCGTTTCTGAGTTCCCGCCATCTCACACCCCCGAATCAGTCATTATACGCGAAAACGGGAATGAGTTTCTAGGCTAACCGACGCGCCTTTGCTTCTTCACGAGTCTTTCTGCCATGACAGGTCTTGCAGACCGCTTGCAGTTTCTCTGACGGAAGGAACATGCGCTCGATGAATGTGCGAGGGTCGAAGGTTCCGACAGGATCGATGTGGTCGGCGTACAGCTTCCCCACTTTCGCTCCGCAGATCTCGCAGGTGCCAATGTCGTTCTCCCCGACTGCGCGCCTCAGACAAAGCTTGCGTGCGTGGTTATACGCCCAGACCTGGCGGATGGCTTTCCGCAAACGCTCCGCATCCTTCGGCCCCAGACCATCTACGGGCTCTGGCTTTGCCTTCCTGGCTTTCTTCTTTGTCATGCTTTGATCTTGTGAGACCTGGACCTTACGGTGAAGTGAAACCTTCAAATGACTTCCAGCCCCAACAACCCTCGCGCTGTTAAACTGGCGGCATGCTTGAAACTTGTTTGGTTATCCCGGATTGCCACCGTCCGTGGCATCATGTTCGCGCGTACAACCTCATGCTTGAAGTTGGTACGTTCATCAAACCGAAACACGTCATCCTTCTCGGTGATTATGCCGATGTCTACAATCTTTCCGGCCATGGGCCTAAAGATCCCGGCATGATCACCAACATGAAGCGCGAGATAGACTCGGTGAATGAGGGCCTCGATGAACTCGATAAACTCTTTCCGAAGTCGAAGAAGAAATACATCGAGGGGAATCACGAATGGCGCCTCACTCGCTACATCCAGAATCGCGCACCGGAACTTTTCGGCGTCATGGACTGGGAAGGTCTTACTTCACTCAAAGAACGTAAAGGCTGGGAGTGGGTCCCCTGGGAGCCGACTCAACTGACACCCATCGGACCATCTAAGTCGAAGCTGCTCGCGCGCCACCGTCCACTGGGCTCGTCGATGAAAGCATCTGCACAACGCGCGCTCTGTTCGATGGTCTACGGCGACAACCACAAGATTGAAGAGACCCACTTCACAAGCATCAAAGGCGAGGAACACGTCTGCTTCTCGGTTGGATGGCTCGGAGATAAGCGTCAGCAGCAGGTCTTTGGCTACGTCGCCGGCATGGCTCAATGGCAGCTTGGCTTCGGCATCGTTCACGTCGATCCGCGGACCGGCTACTTCTATCACGAGAAGATTCACATCCTCGACAACATCACCTGCATGGTAAACGGGAAGCGTTTCAAAGGATGAAGCTCAAGATCTTCGGCGTCTCCATGCAAGTGAAACGGCGCAAACACCTTCGCACGAAGGAAGAAGCCATGGGTATCTACTACCCTGGCCAAAATCTCATTCACATCGATGCAGACCTTAAGGGTGAAGAGTATGACCAGTGCGTGCTTCACGAAGCTGTTCATGCGCTCCTCGATCGCCTGCACATCTCGCCCGCCATCGATGAAGATGTCGAAGAGATCATCGCCGACTCTGTCGCAACCATGATCACCGAAAACTGGAAGCTCTCAAAAAAACGCTGACGCGGGACCGCTACACTTCACACTCAGGCAATTCGCGACTAGATCTTGTGAAGTCTCTCGTCTCTCTCTCACACAACGGTTTGTAGATTTGCTAGTAGGAAGCCTCGGGGAAACCCGGGGCTTTTTGCTTTAAGGGCTGTATCGGTCGCGCGTCATGCGTAAAGCGGCAGCGCCCCAACAACTCACTTTGTGTTGAATCTCACGCAAACCGTGAATTACCTTCAAATCAGAACCGACCACTCCCGGGCTGATTGCATCTACCCCGCGCGCAGCAAGGAAGGTTCTAAGTCCTACGGGACGTGCTGGGCCAAACACCCTCCATCTTGAAGAGATGACTCTGTGGCGCGGAGGGGGAACTGCCGCTGGTGGCTACCTACCTAGAGCACGACGTGAATACGTCAAAACGAGTGTGGAGATCCAGATGCCGTAAGCCGACTCATCTCAGGGGGTTCGAATGTTTATTCGCGCCTTCAGCAGATCATTTGGTTCGGTGGGATATAGGGGAACCTATGCCTGCCGATCTATCTAGGGGGTTCGAATGTTGTATTTGTATCAGACAAAGCTGTCTGAGCATGCGATGAGAAGAGAGTTTCGGAAGGCAGAGAAGGTCGGATTGGTTCCGCACCCAATTGAACTTCTTCGTCAACGCTGCAACAAGTTGAACCATAGTAACTTCCCAAGTGAGCGCTGGTTTATGACGGCAGCCGAAAAGCATTTCGCAACATTTCCTGTTCGCGTCCGTTGTTCCCGGAACCACCCTGCATTAGGTGTGTTCTTCATCGATTTCTTTTTCCGTCGCGGAAGACTTGCGATCGAGATCGATGGGCGCTCACATGATGGAAAAAAAGAGCATGACGAATGGCGAGACGGACTTCTCACGCGTGCTGGGAATCGTGTGATCCGCATCAAGCATGGCGACGAGAATGCGCTTCATGCAGCTCTATTGGAGATTGAGAATCTTTATCCTAAGATGAAGCGTGTTGAGCCTGCCCGAGAATTAGAGGGCCTCGCTAAGTCGGTTGCGAGTACATTGAGGAAAGAGAAACGTAGTCTCCGCGGCACTGCTTACGGTCGCAAGGCCCGCGAGAAAGCAGCCGTCGACTCGTGGCCGTCTCACATCGACAAAGCCAAAGTTCTTTCGTGGTTCAAGTCCTAGCGGCGCTTCTTAGCTATATCCCGCACCATCATTTCGATTTGCCCGAATGATTTGAGTTGGCGCTCATCGAGAAGATTTACGGCTTGAGCGAGCTGGTCGATCTTGGCTTCGAGAGACGCGATAACTCTGCGCAAATCTGCATCACCCGAGCTACCCGTGATCGCCGGCAGCTTTTTCACTTCGTCACTCATGAGTTCTTCGGGCGACACTCCGAGAGCGGCAGCGATTTTTCGAATGCCGACGACGTCGGGTCCGCGGGTGCCGTTCACGTAGTTCGACATCGTATTCGGTAGAATGTCTGCTCTACGCGCGAGCTCGAGAGTAGAGATCCCCATCTTCGTCATTCGGACACGAACTCGCTGACTGAAATTTACTCTTTGATCCGGTGTTTTGACTTCGTAGTTGATGGTCTCGGTGTCTGGCGAAAGAAGTTCCGCGATCGAAATCTCAAAGGCTTTCGCGATCGCTTCGAGTTTTTCCATCGACGTGTTCGCTGACCCGTTTTCAATATGTGAGAGAGCACTGCGACTGATCCCCGTGGCGTCGCAAAGGTCGTTTTGCGACATATTGCGCGCGATCCGCTCGGACTTCACGCGCCTAGCGAGGATTTCTTTTTGATCAGGCTTCATCTCAACACCACCGTTTCAGCTGGTATCGAACATTAGACCTCCCGGGTTTGCGCCGCATCCGCCCTGACGCTATGTTGCGTCAAGTGTTCGAAACGACGTCCAATGTTTACCATCTTACGCCAACCGAGTGCTAGCCCCCCGTTTTGTGTTGCAAACAACGCAAAGCTGTCGGAATGTTCGACACATCACTTAAGGGGGAAACGGTGTCGATTCTGAAAAAGGCAACGACGGGCACACTGCCGAAGGCTCAGGTTTATACAATCTACGGACCGAACGGTGTCGGTAAAACCACACTCGCGTCTCGCTTCCCTAACCCCGTGATGTTCGATCTTGAAGATGGCAGTCAATCTGTCGGTCACAAGGACTTTTTGCGTATCGCGAAGAAAGAAATTCCTGGTCTCGATGAATACATGCTTGCCTTGAACGACATCTGGAAAGATCCGGCTGATCGCAAAACGCTCATCACAGATTCTGTCGAGGCGCTCGAATCCCTTATTCACAAGTCTCTCTGCAAAGAGCAAGGCGTCGAATCGATTGAAGATATTCCGTATGGAAGAGGTAACGTCTACGCGCGCGAAAAGATGGAGGCAATCATGCGCCTTTATCACCGAATTCGTGATGACCGCGGCCTCACAGTGATTCTTGTTGGTCATTCGATCGTCAAATCATTCACCGACCCTAAGGCGAACCAGACCTACGATCGTTACATCATGCGCGCAAACGACAAGTTCGCATCGATCATTCGAGATTTGTCAGATGGCGTTTTCTTCGTGAACCATAAGGTCATCACCGAGAAAGGCCAGAACCCTGCGAAGGCAAAAGCGTTCTCGACCGGAGACCGCGTGATTCACACGGTGTGGTCGCATGCCTACGATGCGAAGTCTCGCTACGCACTTCCCGCTGAAATTAATTTTTCTTTAGTTTCCGTAGAAAAGGCCGTGTCGGAACTCATTCCTAAATCGGGCGAAGATCTAGTTCATCAGATCAATCAATTAAAGTCTCGTGTAGCCGATCAAGATCTCGTTCAGAAGATCGACAAGGCGATCACCGAGGCTGGCAAAGATGACGAAAAATTAAAAGTTATTAAGTCTCGACTCATGGAACTGACACAGACGCTCTAGGAGGAGCACGACATGAAACCTGGAAAGTACATCGCGAAGGTTTACGAAGCGAACGTCTCGAAAACAAAGGCCGGAGACCCGCGTCCTTACATCATCTTCCGCACGGAAGCTGGTGAAGACTATCAGATGGGCTTCTCGCTCAAGACTGAAAAAGGTCAAGAGATCGCGATGAAACACGCGCTGATGATCGGCTATGACGGCGCACGCGGCTGGGCTGGGTTCAGCACTCTCGCGGTCGACACGAAGAAAGACTGGGAGATCGACGTTCGCGAGCGTTCACACGACGGGAAGAAGTATCTCGAAGTGAAGTACGTGAACAACCCCCGCAAGGCGAACGTCATGAGCTCGGACGAGATCGCGGTGATGACTGCGGGCTCGGCTGACAAATTTGCTGCTTACCGCATTCAAAACAACATCACGGTTAGTAAACCTTCGTCGGACGACATTCCGTTCTAAGGAGCAGTGAACATGGAAATCGTCGAACTTGTCCAGAACAGTGAAGAGTGGAAGCGCTTTCGTCTCGGTAAGATCGGCGGGAGTACAGCTCCTATCATCATGGGTGTCTCGCCCTACATGACTCCTCGCCAGCTCTGGCAGTGCATGCTGGGCCTTCGCGAATGGCCGGACTTTAACAATCCGGCAACACGTAGAGGCCACGAGGTCGAGCCCGTCGCACGCGCTCGTTACAACATCAAGTACGAAAGAAACCTTCAGCCTGTGGTCTTCAAATCTCAGGAGTATCCGTGGGCGATGGCGTCCTTGGACGGGTTTGAGATCGCCGAAGAGCGCATCATCTGGGAATGCAAGGTGGTGGGCCGCGAGGTTTTCGATCTCGCAAAAACGGGCATCGTTCACGAGCAGTACGTGCCCCAGCTTGAGCATCAGCTTTGGGTCGCAAAGGCCGACGTCGTTCATTTCAACTGCGTCCTCGCGGAGCAAGACGAGTACGGGAAATGGGCGATCACGGACGAAGCGATTGTGAAGTACCGCTCAAACAAAGCTTATCTTGAAAGACTGATTCAGACGGAGACCGAGTTCATGGAACGCATTCAGACACAAACCGAGCCGCCGCTCACAGACCGCGACACGCTTTTACGGACAGAGGCTGACGTCATCGAAGTCTACCGCGAGATGCGGGGACTCAAAGAGCAGATCGACGAACTGGAAGCGAAGATCACAAAGCTGAAGGGCGTTCTTGATCCGCTGAAAGCCCGCGCGATTCAGATGATGAAGCACAGCCGCGAAGAGTGCCAGGGCCTCACGCTCACAAAGCAAGTGAGCTTTCGCGTGGATGAAACGAAGCTGAAAGACCTGGGCGTCTCGGAGCAGGCGAAGTCCCCGGTTGTCAGTTACGTGCTTAGAAAGCGAGCAAACTAACGTGGGCGATCCGATCACGACACACGAAGCGGCGATGAAGTACCGGACGACCTCGCGGCGGATCTGCGCGCTTGTGAGGCAGGGACTTGTGACACCGATTCTGGCGCTCGGTTCCAAGCCCTACAAGTTTGACCCAGACCGCTTTGAGCGCGAGTTACTGGAGGCTGGATCTTTGAAAACAGAATCAGCCGTGAAGACATTGAAGAAACCCAAGCGCTCTCCCGTCCGTAACAGACGGAAAGTGAGAGAAAGACTATGGGACAAAGAATAAGCAAAGTGACCCGCGCAGACGGAACCACTGGCTACAAGGTCGATGTAACGATCAAGGGCCAGCGCATTCGCCAAGTCTTTGACAAGGCGGAAGCGGAGAAGCTCGTGCGCGCGGAGAAACAGGAAAAGCTTGAGCGCATGCTGGGTGTGAAAGCCGTTGAGCGTGTTTCGGAAGTGAAGCTTCGAGACCTGATCCGCGGTTACTGGGACGACGTCGTTTCGAAGCGAGTGTCGTCATGTTCACGCAGGCTTTGCCGCATCAACCTGACGCGGTTCTACGACTACGCTCATGGTGAGCGAAGTGTGGTTTACGTCAGCGAAGTGACGACATCTCTCATCTGGGAGTGGCGCGACAAGCTGATCGACGATGGGTTTAAACCGTCGACTGTGAACTACAAGATGAACGCCGTGCGCGGAATGTTCACGCGTGAAGTTGAAGCGAAGCGCATGAAGGCTGCTGACAATCCGTTTGACGGATACAGCGACCTTAAAGCCGTCAGTGAAGCGAGGATGCTATGGAAGCCACAATGGGTCGACCTGTTCATCTCGCACGCCCTGGAGCCTATTAGGAGCTTTATCGAAGCGCTAGCTGGAACTGGCATGCGTCCGATTGAGCTTTTGAGTGTGACATGGCGGATGGTGGACTTCGACAGCGAGATCTTGACTGTGCGTTGCGGAAAGAATGCCGGCGAACTCCGGTCGTTCCCGCTGGATCAGCATCTGCGCGAAGTATTCGAGGCCATTAAGCCTGCGAACGCTGGCCTAGATGAGCGGGTTTGGAAGCTCTCTTACAATCGCATGTGGGAGATCTTCACCGAACTGCGCGACGAACTGGGACTTCCGAAGAAGCTCTCGTTCTATGGGCTCCGTCACACTTTCGCGACGGACCTCATGCAGGAGAACGTGCAGGTGTTTAAGGTTCAGCAGTTGATGGGGCACAAGAACGTGGCGACCACAATGCGCTACGTCCATGTGCAGATGGATGACATGAGAAACGGACTTAAGACGTTACGAGACACAAGGGGTGCGTGAAATTTCCTGGCAAATCTTGGCAAATAGAGATGTTGGGAAATTAGAGAGAGTTGTAAGTGTTTGAAAACTGGCAAGAAATAAAGCTGGTGAAAACGGGCTGGATAATCTAAATAAGATCCTCTGGAGAAAGTACGGATCATGTCAGGCGGCGTCAGACGAGAACGAGAAATCGAGTGCCCTCGGAGCGCCACACAGCTTCGTGACGAATCCGATCTCCGCGAGCTCTTCAATCGAATCAATGTCCCAGGTGATGTAATCAAATCGAAGTTTCCCGAGTGGGCGACGCTCGAGCGTTTGTGCTTCGAGCTTCTGCCCCACGGGCAGATCTTCCATCTGGGGGAATCGCGCGCGACGGATGGCCGCGCCTTCCCTTTGATCGCCCTCAGCTTCGGGAGCCAAGATCCCCAAGCGCCGACCCTTCTTCTGAATGGCGGCGCGCACGGCCTGGAACGTATCGGCTCGCAGGTCGTCCTCGCTTTCCTGACTTCCTTTGGCGAGATGATCCTGTGGGACCGCCTGCTGCGCGAAGCCCTAAAGAACATCCGCATCATCTTTCTGCCGATCCTCAACCCCTTGGGCGTGCTGGACCGTCGGCGCGCAAATCCCAACGGCGTCGATCTGATGCGCAACTCGCCGCTCGACAGCCACGAAGCCGCCTTCCTGTTGGGCGGTCACCGGATCAGCCCGCGCCTTCCCTGGTACCGCGGCGAAAGCGCCGAACGGCTCGAGCCCGAAACGCAAGCGCTGCTGAATCTGATGGAAAGCCACATGCTCGAGGCGCCCCGCCTGATCACCATGGATTTTCACTCGGGCTTCGGCGTGAAGGACCAGATCTGGTTTCCGTGGGCCGGCAAAAAAGAACCCTTCCCGAACCTGGCCGAGATGTACGCGCTGAAAGAAGCGTTTGAACGCACGCATCCGCACCACGTCTACCGGATCGAACCGCAGAGCTTGAACTACCTCACTCAAGGCGACATCTGGGATCACTTCTACATCAAACACCGCACGCTGCACGAGGGTCGCGGCGTTTACCTGCCGCTCACCATGGAGATGGGCTCGTGGGCGTGGGTGAAGAAAAATCCGCTGCAGTTGATGTCGGTGCTGGGTCCCTACAACCCCATGAAGCCCCACCGTCTGAAACGCATCTTACGTCGTCACAACACGATCTTCGATTTCATGGTGCGCGCGATGGTTTCGCCCGAGGTGTGGATCCCCGCCATCGACGAGCAACGCCAGAAGTACCACGACCGCGCGATCAGCGAATGGTACAGCCAACTCGAGAAGGGAAACGCGAAATGAGCGTCAAACCCCGTCGCTGGATTTTACTACGTGGACTGGGCCGACACGCCGGACACTGGGGCGAGTTCCTGGCGCGGTTTAAAAAGGCGTTCCCGAATGACGACGTCGAAACCTTGGACCTTGCCGGCAACGGCACCGAAGCCGACCGCACAAGCTTCCGGACCATCGAAGAGAACGTCGCGGATCTGCGCGCGCGTTCGAAACTTCTGAAAAAGGGACCCGTTTCGATCCTGGCGGTCTCGATGGGCGCGATGGTCGCCGTCGCCTGGGCCGATCAACATCCCGGCGAAACGCGCGAACTCGTTTTGATCAACACCAGCGACAGCCGTGAATCCTACTTCTTCGAGCGCCTGCGCCCGCGGAACTATCTGCCCATCTTGAAGCTCTTCAAGCAGCGGGGCGATTTGATGTTCCGCGAACGCACGCTTTTACAAATGACGGCCGGGGAGCTTCCGCACCTTGAGCGTATCGCCGAAAAACAGTCCGAACTCCCCGCGACGACGCCCGAAAACTTCCTGCGCCAGCTCTGGGCTTCTAGCCGTTACAGCTTCCCCAAATCCCAACCCATCCGCCGCATCCAATTTTTGGTGGCCGACGGCGACTCTTTGGTCCATCCGAACTGCACCAAAAGATTGGCCGTGAAGTGGAATGCGCCCCTTGCGGCCCACCCCCGGGCCGATCACGATCTCACTTTGATCGACCCCGACTGGGTGATCGGACGCGTTCGTCACTTTACGGGAAAATCCGAGATCCAGAACGAGACGAATTCTTGAAGACGGCATCCTGATTCGAGAATCGGCGGCGCAGGGTTAGGCCCCGCGATTCGACTCAGGTATTCTGGTTTCATGAAACCGCTTCACAGATTTTTCATCGTCCTGGGTTTCCTATTCCTGTCTATGGAAATCGCGATCGCCAAGAACATGAGCGAGAGCGAAATCTATCAACGCTGCCATTTGAGACTCGCGAGACAGCTCCCGCCCGCCGACGACAAGATCGCGGCCGACGTGCGCGCCGGTCGTCGCAAGGCCGCCGACGCCTGCTTGGCGCTTCTGCGTTTGGCGAATTTCGACGCTTCGGGAAAGCTCGCGAATTTCGAGGATCCCCGGGCGCGCATGATCGTGAAGACCATGCACGACTTCCACCGCACCTATTTTCAGTCACGCAAAAACGAAGTCCTCTTAAGCGGTAGCTACCTCGTTCGCGACGGCGAAGAGGCGCCGCTTTACCTGACCCGCGCGCTCTTCCAGCCGAAGACCGCGTTCTCTTCGGTCGTCACCTTGAATCACGGCCTGACCGGCATTCGCGCCCGCGCGAAAGATCGCCCCATGGGCGCGATGAGCGAGTTCACCAGTAACCCCATCGCCCGCTACGGCACGACCCACCAACGTTACGGCGACCGGAACCTGAGCGTCTCGTACCCGTTCCGCGCTTACGTGGAAGGAACGATCGGTCTGTCGCTCGCGCTGCCCGATCCCGGCCCCGTGGGCGCGACCGGCATGACCGGCTCCACCGGGATGACGGGTTCCACCGGAGCCACGGGTTCGACCGGAAGCACCGGCCTGACGGGCCCCACGGTCACGCCGACGCCGCAAATCGTTTTGATCGATCCGCCCCCGGGCCACGTCTTTAAAGGAAATGGAACCTTCGGCGCGGTCGTCGAAAATTCCGTCGAGATCTCGAAGATCGTCGACTTCGGACAGCTCGTCGGCGTCGAAGCCGCGAAAGAACTGATCCTGCCGAACTTTTTCCCGCTGACGCCCAACGCGGTCATGCGCTCGGCCGTGGCCACGAAGGCGGCTCGTTTCGATGGAAACGCGCACTTCGGCGGCGGCATCGTGGGCTCGCAGAACTTCATCGCCAACAATTCGAATTTGATCACGAACCAACTGACGAACGGCGTGGGGCTCATCAACCGCCGCCTCAGCAACCGCATCTACGAGGATCTGCTCTGTCACCAGATGCCGTCCTTGTTCGCCGAAGACGTCGCGAGCGAAGTCGACCCCAAGTCGCCGCACCCCTTCCAGAACGGGGCCAGCTGCATGCAGTGCCACTCGTCCATCGACCCGTTGGCGTACAGCTTCCGCAACATCACCATCTACCGTACGACCATGACCGATAACTTCCTGGGTTTCCCGGTGACCGGCGTGCACGAACTTCCCGTCGTGGCGAATGCGAATCTGTTCGCGGCGACGCCGCCCACCGGACGCCTGATGTACCGCCGCCTTCTCGACGGCGGCTTGCAAAAGCGCGACGTCGCTTCGATCGCGCAGGTCGGCCAAGCGCTCGCGTCCGAACGCGATCTGTATCTGTGCGCGGCGAAGAAGTACTACAACTTCTTCACCGGCGTGAACGTGAACCTGGTCCGCCAAGCCGAAACCGAAGTCGAGCGCAAACACCAAGACGCCGTGCTTGAACTCGCCAAGGGCCTGCAGAAAACCCAAAGCCTGGAAACGATGATCGGCGATATCTTCGCGAGCGACGTTTTCCAGACCCGTAACCTCAAGTCCGTGGAGGCCCAACCGTGAAACGCGACATCAGCCGCCGCCACTTCCTCAGTATTTTCGGTAAAGCCGCCGTCTTCGCCCCGATGGGCTCGGTGATGTACGATACGCTGCTCGGCCAGGTGCTGAACCGCGCCGCCGCGGCCACCGGAAATCCGGCGCTCAATCCGAATCTTTATCTGCATATGTCCTTCGCTTCGGCCCCGCCGCGCTGGTATTTCGATCTGCCGCTCGCGCCCATGGGTCTGCACGCCGACACCTTCGCGGCCGGCGGTTTCGGTACGCTCTACACCGGCACGGGCGCGGACCCGAGCGTCGGCTACGTGACTGCGCCGCAAAAGCTCGGGGGCGAGACCGTGCAGCTCCCCCCGCTTTGGAATATGGCGCCCGCGGGTCAGGACTTCCGCAAACTGCTGGACCATACGCTGTTCATCCGCGGCATGGACATGGAGATCAACAGTCACCAGCTGTCCAACGCCCGCCAGGTCGCGCCCATCGTGAACGGCATGAGCGTCTCGGGCATGCTCGCCGACGTTTCGAATCTGCCGATCCCTTCGATCTCGGGACCCGAGGTCGAATCCGTCCGTGCCTTCCGCACGAAAAAAGGTCTTTCGTATTCGCGCATCGACTACACCTCGAACGCGACCGTGAACCCGATCGTCACGCTGCTGAAATCCTTCCGCGGCGAGCACCTGGGGCGCGCGACCCACAACGCGCGCAACATCGCCTTGCAACACCAGGCGCTGAAAGAGTTCGACAAATACGCCGAAGCCCACGGCATCACCGAATCGGCCCTTTCCAATATGTACGAAGCCGCGAACACGCTGGTCGAAGGCGGCATCTTCAACGAGGCGAACCGCTGGGCCGCGGTTCAGAAGAAATACGCCGACCTGTGCACCGCCGCGCTGAACCCCGCGCTGGGCTCGATCGCGGGGTTGAACGACCGCGCGATCCCGACGATCGCCGGCGACGCGCGTTTCCGTTTCGCGCAAACCAATCAGATCAACACCTCGGACCTCCGCCGCATGATCGACCCTTCGACCCGCATCGCGCAGATGGCCGAAAATTTCGCCATCGCCGAGATGCTGCTCGGTCGCGTGACTTCGACGATGACCCTGCAGTTCAGCAATATGTCGAACCTTCTGCACGACGGTGGACGCTTCGCGCTCACGCACGATCAGCACTTCGTCGGCGCGCCGGTTTCGGTCATCGCGACGACGCTGTTTTACCGCGCGTTTCTGTCGTGCATGTCGGAGCTCGTCGCGTACCTCAAAGAAGCGAAGATGTTCGACCGCACGGTCATCCACATGGGCTCGGAGTTCAACCGCAGCCCCCGCATCGATGCTTCGGGCTCGGACCACGGCGTTTCGGGAAGCGGCTGCTCGATCATCTCGGGCATGCTCGCCGAAGGCGGCATCGTCGGCAACATCGCGGTCAACAAATCGACGACCTCGAATTACAAAGGCACTTGGGGAATCGCGACCGACTTCGACATGGAAGGCATGAAACGCCCGATCCAAGTCAACGACGTCGCGCTGACCCTGACCTCGATGCTGGGCGTGGACAACGTCGTCACCAATGGACGTTCCGTGCTGCAACCGAAAAACGGCAAATGGGTGCTCAAGAAAAAAGAGGCCAACAATGTCTAAATACATCTGGCTCCGCCTGCTCGCTTTGTGCGGTTTCTCACTGATCGTTTTCACGTTCCAGAACTGCGCGCCGGTCTTGGTCGTGGGCCTGAACGAGGGCGAAGTGGAACTGGCCAGCCAGCAGGGCACCGTGACTCCGCCCGAACTTCTGAAGACCACCTTCGAGCCCGTCTTGATGGACCGCTACGTGCTGCGCACGTTCCTCGCCGACGTTTTCGGCCCGAGCGTCGAAACGCTTCCGAGCTTCGCCCTGACCGTGAACGCCATCGAGTACGGAAGTCCCTGCTCGATGTACGAGAACTATCTTTACGAGGTGTCGGCGGGCCGCGCGGCCTCGGCGAACGCGAACGAGATCTGCTCTTTGGGCGTGGCGAACTACACCTCGGCCCTCACCAACCCGAAGGCGAGCGTCACGCGCCAAGCGGAACTGCCGCGCATCTGTTCGGACATCGTCCACAACGACGGCACTTATAATGCGGCGATCGCGAAACTCACCGACCGAGGGACGGCCCTTCCGGACGTCAATAACGCGACATTGACGACGGCCTTTCATCTCTTTTATCGTGAGAAACCGGCACCTCAAGAATCACTCTTGGACGCACTGAAACTCTTGTCGACCTCGGGAGCCCGCGTGAGCAAAGCCGACTGGCAAAACGTCCTTTACACCATTTGCGCTTCGGGGCACTGGCAGGTTCTTTGATGTGGAAGCGCCTCGGAAGCTTTCTTTTGGCCGTCGCTTTCGCGCTACCGCTGCAAGCGGATGACGGAAGCCTGCTACAGATCCAAAGTCTGTACGGGGCCAACGGCTGGGTTCCGGGTCAACTTCTGCCCTTTCGTGTGACCGGATCCGCCATCAGCCAGGGAAAATTCCGCGGCGTCAAAATCACGTCGGAAACCGGCGCCGACTGCCGCGTGATGCGCGACCCCTTCCTTCCGGAAATCTTTCTGCTGAAGTGTGCGGATACGGACAAACTCAGCGTCGAATTCGCGTTCGAGATGGACGGTAGCGTTTACCGCCGCTCGATCGGCCCGATCGACGTGAAAGTTCCCGATCCGAACTTCATCGTCGATCCGAACCCCACGGGCCCGCCCATCACGCAGGTGGGCCGCCAGCTTTACTCGAGCCATTGCGTGAGCTGCCACAACCCGCCGGCGTCGAAAAGCCGTCGCAGCGCCGCCACGATCAAAAGCGCGATCCAAACGAACGGTCAGATGATGGCGATCCCGTCACTCTCCACGTTGACCGCGGATGAACTGAACGCCATCGCCGCGTACCTGGGGACCTTATGATGCGGCGACTGCTCCGGCGACTCCTGATGACCCTGCCGCTCGTTTTCGTCGCGCTGGCCTTCCAGAACTGCTCGGTCGTGGGCGAATCGTCGTTCACGTCGTCCTACAACGATCCGAACGCGAGCTTCTTCAACTATCCGTACAAAGAGAAACCGGAATTTTTCTCGCACTACCAGCTCATGCGTTTAGAGAAAACAAGTGGCCTGCGTAAATGGCGCTTCTACGGCGCGATCAGCGCGGCCGAACCGGGCGTCGCCATCGTTTACAATCTGAAGTTGCTTTCAAAAGACGGGGTTTTACTTTGTCCCACGCAGGACGCGACGCTCGCGAGCGGCTCGGGCACGGTGGACTTCGAGTGCAGCTCTCCCCACGATCCCATGGACACGAAACTCGTATGGCGGATCACCATCAACGGCAAAGACATCGAGCTCGTTCGCGAGCAAGCTTACGATGCGGAGTGAGCGCGGGCGGCGCTGAAGTCGCCGCCTAGTTCTGTCCCGCGCGCTCGCCGCCCACGTAGTTTTTCGCGCGTTGCGGACACGGCCAGCGACCCTGCTCGCGCAGGCCCCAGCGGACCTCGGGGGCGTGCTCGGGTTCCGAGATGTGCAACGTCGTTTCGGTCAAGAACGCGCGGTTGAGGTCGTTCACGTTCGCCTTCACGCCCGGCAGGACTTCGAATTCCACCTTGCGGTTGAACTGCTCCATCCGCGAGGCCTCGTCGCGGCCCCAGTCATTGCCCATCGAGTTCACGTAGCGGATGGCGGCGTTGCGGAAGTACTGCAGTTCCACCTGCACCTTCACGTCGCGGGTGGGCGTCGAATAGGAGCTGTAGTCCCGCTCGTTCATGCACTGACCGGGATTGTAGTTTTCCTGATAGAACTTCCAACCCGTGACGACCGCCTTCGCGCGGTTCTGCACGACGATCGTGAGGTTCTCGAGATTGGCGCGGATTCCCTCTTCCGGGGTGGGCTCACGCGAACGGATACGCTGCTCGACCGCGCGCGCCCAGCGGTGCCACGCGCTGCCGTCACGGTAAGCGCGCGGACGCCACTCGCCGATCTGGAACTGCTCTTCGCTGTAGTTCGGGCGATCGGACGAATCCGGCCAGACCCAGGCGCGGTAACCGCCGTCACGCTCCATGGGCGTGAAGATGATGCCATTGCGCGGATCCAACGAGCGGATCGCGGCCGGAACCGTAGAGCTGATGAAACGGATGATCCCGTTCTCGCGCACGTTCTGTAAGTAGTAAACGTGACCCGCGCGGTAAGTCAGCGGCGTTTCGCTGTCGCCCTGCGGGTGCAGGAACATCACGCCCGGGCGCAGAACGCCCGCGCGGATCGCGACGGGATAGGTGTCGTTGACGAGGCTTCGCGTATTCGTGGAGTTATTCACTTTCGCCATGAACCGGCGTACGCGCTTGACCGGATCTTTTTCGCCGTCGAACTCCGACGTCGCGTTCGTCATCGTCCCGTTCCAGGTTCGGAAACTCACGGGCAGGCGATTCTCGTAAGCGAAGATGATCCGCAACGCGTAGGCCGCGTCCGCGCAATCGGTGGGAATACGTCCCCAATCGCCGGTCGTCTTTTCGAAGATCTGTAGATCGAGGTTACGGATGAACTCGGCGAAGCGGCGCTCGTAAGCCTCGCTCCAGCGATTTTCGGTGGGCCAAACGTCTGCCCGCGCGTTCCACGCGCCGGCCATCACCAGCAAAAGGGCGCCGAATTTTTTTAGCATCCTGAGCCTCCGCCCCTTCCCAGTGCAAAGCCCGCACACGCCTAAGCCCGCGAGAGGACTCGGGGAAGCCTCGGAAATCGTCTAATTTCGAGACACCCCCTCCCAATTTGTGGCCCGCCAGGGCCAACGCCCGCGCCCCGGGGCACGGGCTTCGCTCCTGGCTGGCGTGGGCCTTGCTGATCGATTCCCCCATGAAAACCGCGCGCGCCGCCCTCTTCGCCCTGGTTCTGCCTTTCGCTCTCGCCGCCTGCCAAGGCGACGTGAAGGTTCACGACACGAAAACCGACGAGCCCTCGGCGAAACTCGTGCGCGGCAAAATCGACGACCGCATCTTCCGCTCGGCGGTCAGCCTGAAAATCCGAATTGCCAACGTCGGCACGCAAGTCTGCTCGGGCACGCTCATCGAAAAAGATCTCGTCCTGACCGCCGCCCACTGCGTGGACGGCTTGATCTCGCCGCTCGCCGGGGACGAGTTCAGCGCCTACGCGACCGCGCGGCTTCTGGACTACGGCGAGGGACGCGCGTTCATCGCGCACCCGAAGTACAAAGACGATCCCCGCCGCTTCGACCTCGCGCTGATCCGCCTGGAACTCAAATCCCCCGCCGACGGCCAGGGCGTGAGCGACGCGATCGAAATCCTGCGCGCGGAATTCAAAAACCCCGCGCGCATCGCCCGCGACTGGACACCGGACGCGAAACAAAATCTGCTGCTGACCGGTTCGGGCATCAAAGCCGGCTATCTCGAAGCGCCGTTCGAACCGCCGGTGGGTGAAGCCGGAAAATTCCAAGGCCGCACGCAGATCGACCGCGCGGGCACGTTGACCTCGATCTTCGACTTTTTCAAAACTTCGAGCTTCAAAGAGGGCGACCTGATGGAGCTTTCGGCGAACGAAAGTTCACCCTGGCTGTGCGCGGGCGACTCGGGCGGCGGCCTGTACCTGGAGAACGCCGACGAGACGCTCACGATCGCGGGCGTGAACTCGCGCGCGAAGATCTACAACTTCCAGGGTAAAAATCTTTGCATGCCGTCGGGCATGATCATCACGCCGCTCGGCCCGCACTGGGGCTGGATCGAAGACGCGACCGCAAAGCTCCGGAAATAAAAAAAGGACCGTTGTCGTCGGCAAGAAGACAACCGGTCCCGTGAATTCGGCTTTTGACTTCTGGCTTGCCATCTTGCGATGAGATCCGGAAGGCTCGGCCGTCTATTCCGTGTGATTCCGTGGGTTTCATGCCGTGGAACCTGTTTATGAACGTTCTCTTGTGCTCTCCCTGAACTCTCTGAGCTAGAAAGTTTTGGATCGTCACAACCCCTTCCGGAGTTGCCGTAACGCTCACGCCCGATCACAAGAGCATTCCCCGTGCCGCGTGAACCTTCGGGTTTTGTCCCCGAATCCGGGTCATTTCAGGAGACGCGGAAGCCCCTCGTGGACCTTTTTCAGCGCATTGGCCAATTTCACCTGGGTCGGCGAGAACACGTCGGGGCGAATGTGTTTGGTTTCCTCATCCATATAAAGCCCGCGGTTGAGTTCGACCTGGACCGTATGCCGACCGTCGCGTGGTGCGCCGTACTGTTCGGAGACCCGACCGCCGAAGTAAGGCCAGTTGTAGCCGACCTTGAAACCCGCTTTGACGTAGGAGGTGATCACGAGATCCACGAAGTCCGGATCGGCGCTCAGTCCCTTGCAGTCGCTGACCACGATGTCCGCACGACGCTCGCCGGGATCGCGGTGCTGATGGGTCCCCAGCGACGGCATCGAGTGCAGATCCAAATGATAAACGTGCTTCGCGCCTTCGTTTTGGAATTCTTGATAGAGATTCCGCACACTTTGGTGGAAAGGCTCATAAACGAGTTGAACCATCTCTTCATGCAGTTTGAGCGGCATGGGCTGCGGCATCAAATTCACTTCGGTCGTCGTGATGACCCAGTGAAAGCCCCGCGCGTTCGCGCCCGGAGGAAGTTTCGCGCCGACGACCGAGCTTTGATCGATGTCCTCGGGAATGCGGTTCAAATCCGCCGCGTAACGGTGCCAGTCCGTTTTCACGTACGGCAGCTTCAACTCCGCGAGCGTGGGCTCGTACAAGCGGTCGATGTAACGATCGACGTCGCACATCAGGATCTTTTCATCCAAAGATTGAAGCCACGTGCAGGCCTCGGGCACTTTCTCGCCCGAGTGCGGAATGGTCGCGAAAAACGGCAAACGCATACTCGCAGTCTGCCCCATCCGGCCTTTGGCGACAAGGGAAGAGCGGCGCGGCCCCCTCTGACACCTTGACGGGTGGACGTCCCTCACCCCCATAATAAGATTTGTCCCATCAATTCAGGAGGACGCGTGGCCAAGATCTACACCCGAACCGGCGATGGTGGAAAAACCCGATTGGTCGGCGGAAGTCAGGTCGCGAAATCCGACGCGCGCCTCGAGGCTTACGGGGACGTCGACGAGCTGAACTCGGTCCTGGGAGTTTGCCTGGCGCTCGGTCGCGCGCACGAGGGCGCGGTGCTTCTGCACCGTCCCGCCTACACGACGTTTCTGGAAGACCTCCCCCGCCTGCAGAATCATTTGTTTTTCATCGGCAGCCTTCTCGCCTGCGAAGACGACGAGCTGCGCCCGAAGCTGCCGCCGCTTCCCACAGGCGCGGTGAAAGCCCTCGAGGCCCGGATCGACGAGTGGACCGGTCACTTGGCGCCGCTCCGTGAGTTCATCCTGCCCGGCGGTCATCTGCTGGCGAGTCACCTGCACGTCGCGCGCACCGTCTGCCGCCGCACGGAACGCGCGACCGCGCGCCTGCTCGAAAGCCTGCCCCCCGGCGCGCACGCGGAAGAGATGATCTACCTCAATCGCCTGAGCGACTACCTGTTCACCGCCGCCCGTTTCGTCAATTCGTGCCTGGGCGAAGTCGATCAGGTGTGGCGGAAGGACGTGACGTGATTCTTGAAGTCGCCTCGCCCGCGAACGACAAAGAGGTCCGCGCTTTCTTCGAGCAGTTCTCGCTGAAAGGATACCTGGAGGTGCGCCCTTCGCGCCCCCAAGGTTTTTCGCGCCCCTACCAGGTGCACTCGGACGATTGGCGCACTTACCTTTTGCGCAGCGACGAGGGCGAGATCCAGGCGATCGCGAGCTTCGTGTTCCGCCGCGCGCTTTTGGGGGACCGCATCCGGCGCGTCGCCTGGGCGACGGATCTGCGGGTCGCGCCGCAAAGAAAAGCGATTCTGGAATGGAGTCAGAACTTCCTGCCCGTCATCCGCGAAATCTACGAGCAGGAAAAAGTCGAAACGATCTTCAGCACGATCAACCGGGCGGACCCCGCGCTGCAGAACGTGTTTCTGCGACCGCGCTCGGCGAAGCGGAGCTGGCCCCGTTATCACCTGTACCGCAAATTCGATCTGGTCACGCTGCACGGACGTTTTCCGTGGGCGCAGCCGAAGCTTCCGCACATCCGCATCACCCGCGCGGACAACTCCATGAAGGCGGATCTGATCGCGTACCTGCAAAGTCGTTCGCAGTACCGACCCTTCGCTTCGATCTGGGATATGGAAAGTTTCGACGAGCGCTTACGCCGCATGCCGGGCATGAAGCTCGAGGATTTTTTCCTCGCCCTCGACAACAAAAACCAGATCATCGGCTGCATGGGGAACTGGAGCGCCGAAGCGATCCAAGAGCTGCGCCCTTTGACTTACGGACTGCGCGCGCACAACTTCCGTCAGTTCTTGAAGTTCGGTCGTTTCCTGGGCTGGACGCGGCCCTTGACGAAACCCGTACGCTCGACCGGCTTCGAGGCGCCGCTCCACTTCCGTTATCTGGTGTATCCGTTCGCCTCGAACGAGGACGTCTTCGACTCGCTCTTGACTGCGGTCTATGAAAACGTCAATCCGGATGAGTTTCTGATGTACGCGCGGGCCGAGCAGGATTTCCGCCGCAATCCCCCGAAGGGCTGGATCGCGGCCGAGATGCCTTACTCTCTCTATTGTTTGGTGCCGCCGGAGATGCCGACGCCCGACTTCCTGGATCCCCGCAACAAAGAAAACCCCGAGATCGAAGCTTTCCTCTCACTTTAAGGCGCGCAAAAGTTCGCGCGCGATCTTCGCGTGCGCGCCCGGGCCGGGATGGAAGCAGTCGTTGGCCAGGTCACCCTTCGCGAACCGCGGCGCACGATTTTCATCACGCACTTCGAACGACCAGCCCGAGGTTTCGGGCAATTGCGCGACGACTTCGCGCCAAACTTCGATTTGCTCGTTCTGGAATGCGCGGATTTTTTGGATCGTGGCGGCGTTATGACGGCTGGTCGGCACGATCGACCGGCACATGCTGACCAAGGTCTCTTGCATCTTCGTGCCTAAACTGGTGATCGCCGCGCGGTTTTCACGGATTTCGCCGCAGGCGATCCGGCCACGGCCTTGGAAATCCACTTCCTGCGCGAGCAGATTTTCATTGGTCAGAATCTGCGGCACATCGAGCGGCGCCGTGATCACGACCCGGGTCCCGAGCTTCGGGTGCGGGCGGTAGCCGCTGATCAGACCGTGCAGCTGCCGATGAACTTCGGCACGGAATTGGGCGCGGAAAGCCTCGAGAGAACCTTGCAGCTCGTCGCCGCACAGGTCATTGGCGGTAAACGAGATCAAAAGCAGCGACGGCATGGACGGCGACACTTCCCGCAAACGTTCGGCTTGCTCTAAAATCGCGCCGACCCGGCGGCCGTCCTGCGCGGTCAAAACGATGCGTTCGGCCGGGACGCCCAAGCCCCGCGCCAACAAATACCCGAACGAATACTCCGGGATATCCAGACGCAGGCTTCCTTTGGCTTCAAGATTTTTTTCGTAACGTCGGCCGTCTTTGACGGCCTCTTGAAACTCGGCCTGCGAGTAAACGACGCGCACGAGCGGCGACAACCGCTCCTGATCGGCGATGCCGAAGTCCGCAAGCCCCGGAACCCGCGCGGGATCGGCGATCTGCACGGTCCGGCGCGACTCGCCGAGGAAGTTCGCGATGAGTTTTCCGAGCGACCAGAAGTTCGGATCCAGATCCAAACTCGTCGCCGCGCCCGTGATCCCGCTATCGCCGATCAGGCCCACCCAGGGCTCTTGATCCGAGATGCCCGCGCGAATTCGCGCTTCATCGCGCGCGATCGACAGCGCGTGGTGATGTGCGGAGCCGCCCGCCACGGGTTCGCCCTGCGCGAAACTCAAAACGCCCACCATTCCCAAAACAAAAATTCCAATTTTCATCTTGCGCGCGTGAAGAGCAAAGCCCGCGCCGAACGAAACACCGAACACGGCTCACCGGGTGCCCTCTTCGTGAAAGAGCTTCCCGTCCGACTGAAAGTTGGACAGCGATTATGTAACGCGACCTGGACTTTTCCGAGTGCCCGCGCCCCGACCTCGGTCCCTGGTCCACGGACTTTTTGCTGACCCCCGGAAGCTTCCCACTTTAGACTGGTTGGGAATTGGATTTTCAACAGATATCGCGAGTTTGTCTCGCGGTGGTGACCGCGGAAGCTCAGGAGTCCGAGTGGCGATTGACAGCCAGACGAGTACGTACAGCATTCAAAGACGCTCGCGCACGTCCGGATTCGACATCCGTAAATTTCTGCCTTGGCTGCTCGTCTTGTTGTTCGCTTACTTCGCGGCCGACTTGATCATCATCAAACTGCGTCCCTACATGCTTCCCAATGAAGCGCCGCCCGCGCGGGGCTCGCGTCAGAACCGCGCGCAACTCTTCGACCGCACGGGACTTTCCACGATCACCTCGCGCAATATCTTTAACGAAGGCGCGCAGATCCCGCCCGCGCTGGTGCCCGCGGGTCAAGAGCGCGCGACCGAAGACGCGGCCCCCGTTCCGTCGGGACTGCCCTTGACCCTGGTCGGGACCCTGGTTCACTCCAACCCCGAAAAGTCGATCGCGACCATCGAGGTGAAGTCCAAAACGGTGACGGTCGCCTTGCGCGTGGGGAAAGACATTCCCGGCATCGCGACGCTCGTGCGCGTGGAGCGCAACAAAGCGATCATCCGGAATCTGGGCAACAACCGCCTGGAATTCATCGAGATCAAACAAGCGAACAAACTGGCGTTCAACTCGGCGAAGCCCATGACGAACACCACCAGCAGCGAAGTGAAAGTCACGGGACAGAATCGCTTCGAGGTCAACCGCGCGGACGTGCTGAAGTACACGAGCGACATGGCGTCGGTCCTCCAGCAGGCGGCGATGCAGCCGCGCCGGAATGCGAACGGCGAAATCGAATGTTTCAAATTTTTGGCGATCCAACCCGGCAGCATCTACACGCAGCTCGGCTTCCAAGTCGGCGACTGCTTGAAGGGCGTGAACGGAGAAAAGATCGACTCGCCCGCCAAGGCGATGGAAATGTACAACGCGCTCAAAACTTCGAACAACATCAAGATCAATGTTGAGCGCGACGGTCGGGACCAAGAAAACGACTATACGGTAAAATAAAAAGGCCGAAGTAAAAAACCAAGGATGGTGGCAATGGCAAAACATGGACGTTTATGGCTGGCGGCGCTCGTAGCGGCAACCCAGGCCATCACCCCCCGGGCGAGCGCCCAGTTCGACGATTTGAATGATAACTTCGCGCCGCCTCCGCCGCCGAGTTTCGACGAGTTCGCTCCGCCCCCGCCGCCGCCTTCCGGCGGTGGCTTCGACTCGTCCGGCTCGGGATCTTCGGGCACCGGCGGCGCCGCGGGCGCGCCCGGCGACGGATCGATGAACCAAGCGCAGAAAAACAAATTCGCGAAAGCCCCCATCGAGGACATCACCGCGGAGAACTTCCCGGAGACCATCGACAGCTTCGACTTTCCGAACGCGGACATCCAGGACATCGTGAAGGCGATCTCGGAATTGACCGGGAAGAACTTCATCATCGATCCCGGCGTGCGCGGCAAGATCACGATCATCGCGCCTTCGAAAATTTCCGTCGCGGAAGCCTACAAGGCGTTTCTTTCCGCGCTCGCGATCAACGGTTACGCGATCGTGCCCTCGGGGAACTTCCTGAAAATCCGCACGGCGCGAAACGCGCAACGTGACGGGATCGAAACCTATTCGGGCTCCTATTTCCCGAACGCGGATCAGATGGTGACCAAGATCATCCACTTGAAACACATCTCGGCCGAAGCGGTGAACCGCGACCTGCGGATCCTGCAATCGAAAGACGGCGAAATGTCGCCCTACCCGCCCACGAACTCGCTCATCATCTCGGATTACGGTTCGAACATCGAGCGCATCATGCGGATCCTCAATCAACTCGACGTCCCGGGCTTCGAGGACCAATTGGAAGTGATCCAGGTCCGCTACGCGAAGTCGAAAGACATGGCCGAGCTGATCATGAAGATCGTGAATCGCGGCGAACAACAGCAGCAACGTGGCGGCACCTTCACCGCGGGCGTCCCCCGTTTCGGCAACACCGCCGCGCGCGGAGCTTCGGGCAATCAAGGTTCGGCCTATTTCATGGTCATCCCCGATGAGCGCACGAACGGCCTGATCGTCAGCGGAAACAAAGCGGGTCTCGAGCGCATCCGTCGCCTTCTGCAACAGCTGGATCGCAAGATCGACGCGGGCGAAGCCGGCGGCGTTTTCGTGTACTACGTGAAGTACGGTGATGCGACCAATATCGCGACGACCCTCTCGGGCATCGCGAAGGACGCGGCCCCCCGCCCCGCTTCGGGCGCGGCCCCCGCGGCCCCGAACGTGTCCCCGGTTTCGGGCGTGCAGACCTCGACGCAAGAGATCTTCGGCGGCGACGTGAAGATCACGGCCGACAAAACGACGAACTCCATCGTCGTGATCGCATCGAAACAGGATTACGAAGTGGTGCTCTCGCTTCTGCGCAAGATCGACATCCAGCGCGATCAAGTCTACGTGGAGGCGATCATCATGGAGATGTCGGGTAACGTCGTTGACGACTACAAGATCGGCTTCTTCAACTTCGTCGGCGAATCGGGCGTGAAAGCCGGCTTCAACGGGATCGATGGCGAAACCCTGGGCTCGCTTTTGAACCCCACCGGCGGTTCGGGCGTGATCTTGCCCTTCGGCGATCCGAATTCGACCGTGACCATCACGCCGATCACCGGCGGTCAGGCGATCAAGATCCCGTCGCTTCTGGGTTTCATCAACTTCCTGAAGACGAACAAAAACGGGAACGTCCTTTCCAATCCGCAGATCCTGGCGCTCGATGCCCAAGAGGCGTCGATCACCGTCGGGGATCGCGTCGTCGTCGGAACGACGCTCGGCCCGGCCGTCGCCGGCACCGCGCCCGCCGTCGTCCCGCAGTTCGAAGACGCGAACCTGGAGCTGAAGGTGAAACCCTTCATCTCGCCCGAGGATCAGAACATCCGGATGGACCTGGAAGCGTCCCTGAAGCAGCCCTCGCAGGCCCGTACGCCCTCGGCGCTGCAGACGACGACCCAGCCGCTCTCGACCCGTAAGATCAAAACGAACATCATGGTTCGTAACGGTGACACGGCGGTCCTCGGCGGACTGATCAAAGAGGACGAACAGGAAACCATCACCAAGGTTCCCCTTCTCGGCGATATCCCGATCTTGGGCTGGCTGTTCAAGTCGCGGAACCTGAACCGCGGGAAGACGAACCTGAATATCTTCCTGACTCCCCGGATTATTCGCTCGTCCGACGACAGCCGCCAGCTTCTGGGCCGCAAAATCGAACAGCGCCTGGACTACATCAAGCAGACCGGCGGCCGCGACACCTTCGGCGCCCAGATCGACGAGCTCACCGGAGTGAAAGCGACCGCTCCGTCGAATACTTCGAATCAGTAAGTCGCATTACGACAACGGATCTTAAAACGGGGAAGAGGGAACTCTTCCCCGTTTTCTTTTGGATTCGTCATTGGACTTATGCCGTAACCGCTCTATACTTTTGGGTATATGGCGGCGACCGACATCACGAACATTCTGGCGAAGGCGACAAGCCTGAACATGGAACAGGTCAAGACCCTGCTCGCGCACCCCACGGCGAACGGTGGCATGACCCTCGGCGAAGCGCTCGGTGGTCGCGAGCACGCGAACGTCGACGAGCTGATCTCGGATCTGTGCCGCGAGATGAGCCTGGAGTTCATGAAGGACATCCCGGTCAACGACATCCCCGTGGATCTGGTGCGCGACATCCCGATCAACTACGCGAAACAACATTCGGTCCTTCCCTTCCGCGAGGAACAGGATCAGATCATCGTCTTGACGGCGAATCCTTTGAACTACCGCTCGCTGGACGATCTGCGCGTGATGTACGGGAAAAAGATCAAACCCGTGATCTCGCCCCAAGTGAAAATCCAAGACGCGATCAACCGCGTGTACGAGAAGTCGACCTCGAACCTGGCCGGCCTCGACGAAATCGAAGCCGAGGACTACGATCTGGACGATCCGATCGTGGATCTGCTCGAGGCGGGCGACGACGATGCCCCCGTCATCAAGCTCGTGAACTCGCTGCTCTTCCGCGCGGTGAAAGAAAAAGCCTCCGATATCCACGTCGAGCCTTACGAAAAAGACATGGCCGTGCGCTTCCGGATCGACGGGGTCATGTTCGACATCTTCAAACCACCGAAGAAGCTGCAGAACTCGATCACTTCGCGCCTGAAGGTCATGGCGACCATGAACATCGCCGAAAAACGCCTGCCCCAGGACGGCCGCATTCCGCTGAAGGTCGGCGGGAAAGACATCGATATCCGGGTCAACTCGGTGCCCACCGCGTTCGGTGAACGCATCGTCATGCGTCTGCAGGACCGATCGAACGTCGTCCTGGAGCTCGAACAATTGGGCTTCGCCGAAGACATGCTGAAAGGCATGTACGACCTGATCGGTCGCAGCTACGGCATTTTGCTGGTCACGGGACCGACCGGTTCGGGAAAGTCGACGACGCTTTACGCTTCGCTTTCGAAAATCAATTCCCCCGACCAGAACATCCTGACCATCGAAGATCCCGTCGAGCAACGCATCCACGGGATCGGCCAGGTGCAGGTGAACTCGAAAATCGGTCTGACCTTCGCGTCGGGACTCCGCGCCTTCCTTCGTCAGGATCCCGACGTCATCATGGTCGGAGAGATTCGTGACCAGGAAACCGCCGAACTCGCGATCCAAGCTTCGCTGACGGGTCACTTGGTTTTGTCCACGATCCACACCAACGACTCGGCCGGCGCCTTCCCCCGTCTGATGGACATCGGGGCTGAGCCCTTCCTGATCGCAACCTCGATCATGGGGGTCGTCGCGCAACGTCTGGTGCGGATTCTGTGTCCGCATTGCAAACTGCGCTACGAACCTTCGGCGTTCGAGCTTTCGACGCTGGGAATCGCTCCCGAGGTCGCGAAGAACGCGAACATCTGCCGCCCCATCGGCTGCGACAAATGCAACCAGAAGGGCTACATCGGCCGGACGAATATCGCCGAGCTTTTGATCGTCGACGACGAGATCCGCTCCATGATCATGCAGCGCAAAGACGGCGCCTCGATCCGCAAGGTCTCGATCGCGAAGGGGATGAAAACGTTCCGCGATCACGGCATTCAGAAAGTCCTGACCGGCACCGTCTCGATCGAAGAGCTGATGACCAATACCCAACTGGATTTGTAGGCTGAGCCATGCCCGTTTTTGAATACAAAGGCCTGAACCGAGCCGGCAAAAATATCCGCGGCGCGATCGACGCCGAAAACTCGCGCGCCGCACGGATGCGCCTGAAGAAGGACGGCATTTTCGTCGTCGACCTGAAGGACAAGAAAAAAGGCGCGGAAGGCGCGGGCAAAAAGAAAAGCACCATCTCCAACACCAGCGTCAGCATCAAAGAGATGGCGCTCATGACCCGCCAGCTGGCCGTCTTGATTCGCGCGAACATTCCGCTCGTCGACGCGCTCGGCGCCGTTTCCGAACAGGTGGAGGTCCCCGCCCTGGCCGAAGCCGTCGCGGACTGCAAAAACATGGTCAACGAAGGGATGCCGCTGCACAAGTCGCTGGCGAAGTATCCCAAGATGTTCGACAACATCTTCGTCTCGATGGTGGAAGCGGGCGAGATGTCGGGAACGCTCGACGTGATTTTGATTCGGTTGGCGGAGTTCAAAGAGGCCGCCAACGAACTGCGCACGAAAGTCAAAAGCGCCCTCACTTATCCGGCGATCATGCTGGTCGCGACCATGGGTCTTTTGGGCTTCCTGTTCACCTACCTCGTCCCCAAAATGCAGGCGATCTTCGATTCGGATCCCGAGCTCACCATGCCCTGGTATACGCAGATGGTCTTCTCGATCAGCGGACTCATGGTGAACTATTGGTACATCTTCCTGATCGTGGGCTTTGGCGCCTACGCGCTTTTCATCAGCTGGAAAAATTCGGCCACCGGTCGCCCCCAATGGGACGCCATCGCCCTCCGTATCCCGATTTTCGGCGACGTCAATCGCCTGGTCGCGGTCGCCCGCTTCACGCGCACCTTGTCGACGCTGCTGAACGGAGGCGTCCCGATGCTGACCGCGCTGCAGATCGTGCGTAACGTTGTCGATAACGACGTGATCGCCCGCGCCATCGACGAAGCCCGCAGCAATATCTCGGAAGGGGAAGGGATCTCGGGACCGCTCAAAAAGTCCGGCCAGTTCCCGGCCATCGTGATCCACATGGTCAGCATCGGCGAGAAAACGGGCGAGCTCGAATCGATGTTGATCCAGGTCGCCGACGCCTTCGACTTTCAGGTCAAAGCGAAGATTGATGCCATGACGAGCCTCATCAATCCTTTGATCCTGATCATCATGGGGGGCACCATCGCCATGATCATTTTCTCGGTCATGATGCCGATGTTTGAGATGACAAGCCGGATGGGATGACATAATTTTGGAGAGCGCAAAATATGCGATTCCGGAGGTCTAGCTTGAAAACTGTCGTTGCCACTCGCTCAAATCAACTTACCCGTCGCGCCACTGGCGTGCGTAGTCACGGCGCTCAAGCCGGGATGACCCTGTTCGAAATCCTGATCGTCGTCGGGATCATCGGCGGTCTGCTGGCGTTCATCATTCCCCAGGTCACAACCAGCCAGAACCGCTCGCGCGTGCAGGATTCGAAAATCCGCATGTCGAACATCGTGCAAAACCTGACCATGTACCAAAACGACTGCGCGAAATTCCCGGGAGCCCTCGACGCCCTCGTGAAGTCGGACGGCAGCTGTAACGGTTGGACCGGCCCTTACATGAAAGACATCCCCGCCGACGGCTGGGGCAAAGCCTTCATCTACGAATCGGACGGCAACACTTACACCTTGAAGAGCACGGGAGCGGATAAACGTGACGGCGGAGACGGTGTCGATAAAGACATCACTCAAGACGACATCAACTAAGTCGGAATCCCAAAAAAATCGTGCGTCCGGCGCTTCCGCCGGATTCACGATTTTTGAGATTTTGATCGTTGTCACCATCATCGCCGGCCTCATGGCCGTGATGCTCTCGACGGGTCCCCGCAAAGAGAGCCAAGTCAAAAAGCTCAGCCGCCACATCCTGGTCGTCTCCAAAGACGTTCGTAACCAGGCGCGCATCAAAAATCGCACATACCGCATCGTCTTTCATATGCCCGCCGGGGAAAAGCATTCCTATTGGGTCGAATCCGCCGACGGCATCGCGCTTCCCCGCACCGAAAAACAGCTCGAAGAGATCGAACGCATGGACGAAGAGCTGCGCCCGAAAGAGAACTTCCAACGCGACGAAAAGTTCACGAAGTCCGCGTGGGAGCTGGGCGATCGACTTTTCTTCGGCGGCATCGAGACCAAAAACAACGACAACATGCTGACCGAAGGTGACGCCTACATCTACTACAGTCCGCAAGGTTTGGTGCAGGCCTCCGCAATTCATCTGACCGACAAGGGCGACTTGAATTGGACCTTGTTCGTGAATCCGCTCACCGGCAAAGTGGATATCGTGAACAAGAAGATGTCGCTCAAGGACGTGAAGCTTGATTAGAACACGCGCGCGCGGCTTCACCCTGCTCGAAACCGTCATCGCCATGACCATCATGGCAAGCGGACTGATGCTCCTCGTGCAAACCTGGGGCGGAAGCTTCGTGCGTATGAGCCGCGCCCAGTCCTCGTTCGAAATCACGGCCTTACTTGAACGCAAGATGGTCGACTACGAGCTCAAGTACCGCGGCAAAAGTTTGGACGAGATCCAAGAATCCGAAGAGGGCGAGTTCGAAGGCTATCCCGAATACACCTGGAAAATGGAATCGAAGAAACTCGAATTCCCGAACCTCGCCTCGGCGCTCTACGCCCAAGACGGCGGGGTCGACCAGATGACCGCGACCTTGATTTCAAGTTTCAGCGAAACGCTGTCGGACTCGGTGAAGGAAGTCACCGTCACCGTCATCCACACGCCCGCGGGCAAAAAGCCCATCCCCTACTCGGTCACCACCTACTTCGTCGACTACGAGAAGAACCTCAACATCGGCATCCCCGGTGGTGGCGGTGGCGGAATTCCGGGAGGCGGCGGGTGAGACCCCAGCGCGGCTTCACGCTCCTTGAACTCGTCATCGTCATGGGGCTTCTGGCCTTCTTGACGATCAATATCGCCTTGAACATCGACAACGCCTTCAAAGCGCGGGGCCGCATTCAGGTGAAGCTCGAGGATTTCTCGCAGATGCGCGACTCTTTGAAGATCATGGAGCGCGACTTCAATCTCGCCTTTCATTACCGCGACCTGGAAGAGGAGTTCCGCGCGGCCCTGAAGAAAGCGCAAAAACCGGCCGCGCCGGCGACCCCGCCCGGAGCCCCGCCCCCGCCGCCCGGTATTCCTCCGGCCACTCCCGCCGTGCCCGAGGATCCGTCGGTCGCGGCCGCCGAACAAGCGCGCAAACAAAACCGCGTGGATCCCACGACCCACTTCATCGGCAACGAAACGAAGGTGGATTTCGTCTCGGGCAACACCGCACGTATGGCTTACGATCAACAGCAGGCGGATTTCATCGAGGTCGGCTACGAGCTAAAAAATTGCCGCCGCCCGGGCGCGGACCGCGGCTCGAACTGTTTGGTCCGCCGCGAGTCCACGATGGTCGAAGGCAAAGTTCAAGAGGGCGGTAGCGAAAACGTCCTTCTCGAGGACGTGAGCGAATTCCGCCTGCGCTACTTCGGCCAGGGGAAGCAGGATTGGAACACCGAATGGAATTCCGAACAGGGCGACGCCGCGACGAAGAACAACTACCCGCAGGCGGTCGAGATCTCGTTGTCGATCGAACGCGGCGAGGACGGCAAAAAACGTAAGGTCTCCATGCAGGTCGTGGCGGCCGTGCGCTTTCCGAACAACGCCCCTCCGCAAAACCAACAGGGCTCGCCGTCGACGCCCACGGGGATCCCGACCGAATGAACTTCTTCCGACGTCACTTCCCTCATTTGAGCCGTCACCTTTTCCCGCCCCCCGCCCCGCACGACAACGAGGTCGGCCGCCGTGCCGATCACGGCGGCGGCTCGGGCCGCCGCGCAGATAACGGCGGCTGCTCGGGCAGCCGCGCAAATGACAGAGGTGCCGCCTTGATGCTGGCGACCTTCGCGCTCGCTCTGATTTTGTACATCGCGATGGAAGTGCAGTACGAAACCCAGGTCGAGTTCAGCGTGAACAAGGCCTCCATCAATCGGCTGAAGGCCTACTACTCCGCGCGCTCGGGCGTGGAGCTTTCGCTTTTGCGGATCAAGCTCTACCAAAAAACCAAAGCGCAGATGAGCGGCATGCAGGGCGTCCCCACGGCGATGCTCGATCTGATCTGGAACTTCCCGTTCGCGTGGCCGCCGATGATGCCGCCGGATATGAACGCCGTGGACCAAGGCCAGATCGACGCCATCGTCAAAGAGGCGAAGCTCGACGGCAGCTACAACACCGTCATCTCGGATGAAGGCACGAAGGTCGACATCAACGACTTGGATTCGAGCTCGAAAACCATCCGCGAGGCGACGAAGAAACTCATTTTGCAGATGTTCGAAAACGAATTCGCCGAAAATACGAATTGGGCCAAGCAGCACCAGAACTTCCAGGCCGAGGACATCGTGAACAACATGATCGATTGGCTGGACGCGGACACCCAGTCGATCAAAAGCGGCGACGAGCGTGCGATGTACCCCGACGCCGGCTCGGACCAGCAAATGCCGCCGAACCGGCAGTTCCGTTCGGTCGAGGAAGTGCGCATGGTCGCGGGCATGACCGACGACATCTTCAAACTGCTCGCGCCGCGGATCACGGTTTACGGGGCGAAGGCGATCAATCCCAACACGGCCCCGCCCGAGGTCATCCAAGGTCTGCACAATACGATCACCAACGAAGTCCTCGCGGAGGTCTTAAAACGCCGCGCGGACATCATGGGTCAGGGGCAGTTCCGCGACGCCCAGGATTTCTGGAGCTTTCTGGATTCCAAAGGCGGCCGCGTCCCGATCGAAATCCAAGAAAGCACTCCCATCTCGACCGAGTCCGCGATGAACTTCCGTATCAAAAGCGTCGGCAGCTACGCCAACTCGGTCGCCGAAATCGAAGCCGTGACCTACGACATCCCCCGCGCGGCCGCGGCCGTCGCCACCGAACTCAAAAAAGAAAAGACCCCCGAGGGCGGGACGCCCCCGAAAACCTCCACGGCCCCCAAAATCGAAGTCCCGAAAGGCCCCCCGCGCATCGTCTTCTGGACCGAAAGGTAAACGCGCTTTCCCCCGCGCTTGCCCTCCCTTTGAAGGCTCCGGGCGGCCACCTGAGTTTTTCACTTTCCCAATTCAGAAGGACACGGCCCTCCAGGCCTCGCCGCAGGGTAATACGGCATCCCTGCCGCTGCGGAGGTCCTTCTGAATTGGGAAAGTGAAAAACTCAGGCGGTCATCCCGGACTTCGCAAGGAAGGGCAAGCGCGGGGGAAAGCCGCCTTAGGTCCAAGGGCTAGGTGCGCGGAAGTATTACCAATGTCCGTTCCGCTCACGTAGACTTAAATCCGTGAGAAGCCTTGGAATTGATATCGGAAGTTCGAACATCAAGGTGGTCGAAGTTTCCGGAACATCCCGCAATGTTCAGGTGCTGTCGTATCGGGAATTCCCGATCGGCACCAATCCGTCGTTGGACCGCGACCTCGAAGTCCTGGAAGTGCTGCGCGGTCTCGCGCTCGAGTACCTCGGCGGACAGACGCGCATCGTGTATTCGCTGCGCCAAGAGTTCGTCAGCGCCCGCTTCAAGACCTTTCCCTTCGCGGATCGTCTGAAAATTCTGAAAAGCCTGCCCTTCGAGCTGGAAGAGGACCTTCCCTACTCGAGCGATACCGCGATCTACGATGCGCGCATTTCGCAGGTGTTGGGCTCGAGCGCGGAAGTCGTCGCCGTCGCCGCGCCGAAAACGCGCATCGAACAAGCGCTCCGCAAACTGAACGATTCGGGCCTGCCGCCGACGATCCTGACGGCCGAGGCGCTCGCCTTCGCGAACTGTTTCGAGCGCTGGCAAGAAGCGCCCCGCGCCGCGGGTTCGCCCCCGCCGCACTTGCACGACGGCGGCCCCGCGCGAATCCTGACCGCACGTCTGCATATCGGTCACACGCATACGCTGGTCCTCGCTTTCGAAAACGATCGTCTGCTCGGCGCGCGTTCGGTGCTGTGGGGCGCGAAGAACGTGATCGACGCGATCTCGCGTCGTTACGAAATCCCGTTCATCGAAGCCGAAAAAGAGATGAAGACGAAAGCCTTCATCCTGCTCAACAAACACGGCGCAAGCTACGACCAGATTCTTTTCTCGGACACCATCGCGCACCAGGTGCGTGACCTCGGGAAAGAAGTGAAGATCTCGATGCTCGAGTTCGAAAATGAACTCGGCGGCAACTTTTCGGCGGCCGAGATCTCCGGCGGATTCAGCCAAGCGCTCAATGTGCAGGCCTACCTGACGCAGGTTCTGGAAGTTCCCGTCAACCGGGCCCACTTCCTGACGAACTTCAATACGAGCTTCGAAAAGACTCCCGCCGTCGAGGCCGGGATCGGCGTGGCCCTGGGCCTCGCGATCGAAGGTCTGCGCAAACCGAAAAATCCCGCGATCCAGTTTTTGCGTTTGGACTTCGCGAAGCAGAACGACGGCTTCCGCGAATTCTGGGACAACTGGGGTCCCGTCGTCACCTTCTGCGGCGTGGGACTGGTGATGTTCTTCGTGTACGCTTCGCTCCGCGATTCGTACTCGTTGACCCTCGCCGACCAAGCGGGCGACGCGCTGAAAACGCAGGGACAACAGGTCGCCGGTCTACGCCCCCAAATGGCGAACGCCACGGGCGTGCGGGGCTACATCATTCGGCAGAAGAAACTCGCGGCCGAGGCGAAATCGCTCGAAACCGTGATGGGCATGACCCCGGCGGTCGAGATCCTGAAAAAGATCAGCGACGCGATCCCGAACGCGCAGCAGGTTCCGCTGAAGGTGAAGACCCTGCACGTCGAAGACGACCGGGTCCGCCTGGTCGGCTCGGTGAAACAGGCCACCCAAATCCGTTTGATCGAAACCGCGCTGCGCGGGGTCGCCCGCGGCGGACAAATCACCTCGCAACCCGGCGCCGCCCTTCCCAATCAGGAAGGCGTGAGCTTCACCATGACGTTCCAGGTGGATCGCAACCTGGTCGTCGCAAAGTAAGGACACGCCCTTGGCTTTCGAAGCGCAGATTGATGAACTGAAAGGTCGGCTCCAGCAAATCGGCGAACGCATCGCCGAGATGCCCGCCTACCAACAAGCGCGCGATCGCTACGAAACGATGTCCCCGCCCATGCAAAAGCTCAGCATCGGCGGCGGCATCGCGCTGATCACGCTGGTGCTGGCATTGATTCCCTACAGTACCTATTCGAATTCGCAGATCACCCTGGGCGAGTTCCAGGAAAAGCGCGATCTGATCCGCGATCTTTTGCGCACGCACAACGAAGCGCAATCGAACCCGCCGCTCCCGCGCCTTCCGGATCTTTCGGAGGTGCAAAGCCGCATCGACGGAATCTTGAACTCGCGCCAGATCCTTCCCGAACAGAAAAAAGGGGTCACGACGGACGCGGCGACCCCGCTGATCAACGCGAATTTGCAAGCCGGCACCGTACGGGTTTCGTTGGCGCAGCTGAATTTGCGTCAGGTCACCGATCTGTCCGCCGACCTCGCGAGCATCGAAGGCGCCAAGCTCAAAGACATCATGATGGACGCGAACGCCAAAGACGCGCGTTACTACGACGTCGTCTACCGCGTGGTCGTGTTCAAATCCAACGTTCCCGATGAGCCCGCAGCGCCCCCGCCCGCGGGACGCGGAGGTCGCTAGTGGAGCAACTCCGCCCCCTGCTCGTCTTCCTCGCACGCCAATGGAAGAAGTACGTCGTCGCGATCTTCTTGACGGCGGTCTTCATCGTTTTGATGTTCCCGCTGAATGACGTCGGCGATCTCGTCACCACTCAGGTTTACAAAGGCACCGGCAACAAAGTTTATCTGCAGTTCGAAGATCTGAATTTGGATTTCCTGCCGTCGCCGGGACTCGAGATGTCGCAGATCTCGCTCGAGGCTTCGCCGCTGCCCCCGCTCGCCATCCGCCGTTTGGAAGTGCGCCCTTCGCTGTTCGGTCTTTTGATGCAAAAGATCGACGCCTCGGCGACGGCCGAAGGCATCTTCCGCGGCGACATCCGCGCGTCGATCAAACCCGGTCGTAAAATGGAAAACGGTGCGGCCTCGCATGCGATCACCCTGAATGCGGAACGTTTGAGCCTCGCCGAAGTGAAAAAGCTCGTGCCCGCGCCCGTAAACTTCCGCGGCGTTTTGAATCTGAATGCCGATGGCCAGATCGATCCCTCGTTCACGAATCAACCCGACGTCACCATCGACCTGAATTCGCAGAACTTCGAGCTGTTGCCTTCGACCGTGGAAACGATGATGGGCCCGCTGTCCGTCCCTGAGCTGAAGCTCGGCCGACTCAACCTCAAAGGTCGTCTGTCGGCGGGAAGCTTCGTAATCGAAGACGGTCAACTCGGCCAACCGAACGACGAGCTCACCGGGACCGTCAAAGGGCGCCTCGGCCTCGAGATGCGTTTGGTCGGGAACGGCATGGTCGTCCCCGTCGCGACGAACTACGAATTCAACGTGAACCTCGTCGCCAAGAAAAGCTTCGAGGACCGCGCCTCGATGTTTCTGCTCTTGATCCAAAATCACCGTCAGCCCGAGGCCGATGGGGGTCGCTACCGCTTCACCCTGACGGGCGACGCCCGCAGCCAGCAGTTCCAATTTAATCCGGCGCGCTAAAGAGCGCGACAATCCGGCGCGCTAGGCGCGCTGCGGCGATTCGGATTGCGGCCGCCCGTGCGGCTCTCCGCCGCCTCATTTCGCGGCGAGCTTGGTTTTTTCTTTGAAACTCCCGTGCAGTACGGCTTGGATACGCCAAGCGAATACAACGCAAGCGACTCACCCCGGAGGGTGGGCGGAAAGTGAGTTTCAAATGTCGGGAGTTAACAAAGTCATTCTGGTCGGTCGTTTGGGCGCGGACCCGGAACTGAAAAGCGTCGGCCAAGGCCAAAGCGTCGCGCGTCTGTCGCTGGCGACCAGCGAACAGTGGACCGGTAAAGACGGTCAACGCCAAGAGCGCACCGAATGGCACCGCGTGGTCGTTTGGGGACGCCAAGCCGAGAACTGCGGCAAGCACCTTTCGAAAGGCCGTCAGGTTTACGTCGAAGGTCGCCTGCAAACTCGCCAGTGGGAAGACCAACAAGGTCAAAAGCGTTACACCACCGAGATCGTGGCGAACACGGTTCAATTCCTCGGCGGCGGCGCCGGCGCGGATCGCGGCGGATCTTCGGGTTACGATAATGAGTACGGCGGTGGCGGACAAGGTGGCGGCTCGAGCTCGCAAGACTTTGGCCCGGAACCTTCGTTCGATTCGTCGGACGAGATTCCGTTCTAAGCCGATCCTCGAAAATAGAATCGTCAAGAAACCCCGACCTTGCTGGCCGGGGTTTTTTTTCGTCGTTTTCTTTCTCGAATCGCGTGGTTATGATTGTTAAGTCATGCGCGCAACATCACGAGTCATTCTTTCCACCCTCGCGGTCGCAAGCCTTCTTTCGGGCTGCTCGATCTACCGCAACAAAGGCCGCGACCAGTTCGAAGCCCGCGCCGGGGGCAACGTGAAAACCGAAATCGGCGTCTCGCGCGCGCCGGCGCACATGGACGCGCAAAAAGATGTGCAGCTCAATGAAGACTCGGAGTCCTGCTGGGTCCAAGAGGCGCGCGAAGCCCTGTGGTCCACACCCGTGGGCTCAAGCCTGGTGGTTCAGCGTTTGAACGAATCCGAAATCAGCGTCTGTTTGTCCGAATTTGCGAAAAACGGGGAAGAACATCATGAGTAAACTGTGGCTTCGGGGTCTCGGCCTCGCACTTCTCATTCTGCTCGCGGCGGATTTCGCCGATGCGGCCCGGGTCGCGCAGGTCAAAGGCAAACGCGCGATGATCGAGCTCGAAGGACTCAGCGTCGGGATCGGCACCGAGCTCTGGCTCATGAGCCCGCAAGGGAAGCGCACCGGCGTTTTACGCGTCTCTTCCATCAAGGGTGATCGCGCCATCGGTCAAATCACGCGCGGGGGCGCGAAATCCGGATTCACGCTCATCCTGAAATCGGGACAATCCGCCCCTTCCGGCGGCTTCTCGGATGCCAGCCGCTCGAACGAACGCGATCTTTTGCGCCGCCGCTACAAACAAGGCTTCGGGATCCTGGGCGGCATGGCGATGTCCAACGCGACGATCACGGCGCGCACGCGCGTGAACACCACCGTGGTCGAAGACAGCCTGGCGCTCAAGGGCAACAGCTTCAACTTCAAGGCGATCTACGACTATCACATGTCGGCGGGCTTCACCGTCCGCGCGGCGGGCGGTCTTGAAACGCTGAATACGACCGCGAGCGTTTCGGATCCGTCCAAGGCCCCCGTCTGCTCGAACTCCACCTCTTGTACGCTCGCGCTGAACTACCTTTCCGCGGAAGTCGCGGCGCAGTTCAACCTGACTTCGGGCCCCACGCGCATTTGGGCCGGCGCGGGTTACGCGTTCCTGATGGCGATGTCGAAATCGAACAACATCTCGAACCTCGAAGCGACCAGCACGAACCAAGTGATTCTGCTCGGGGGTGGAGCCGACATTGCCGTGGGGCAGAAGGGCTACATTCCGCTCGTGGTTGAGTATGGACTTTTCCCTTTCGCGGGGATTAACCTGAACGCGATCTACCTGCGCGCGGGCTACGGCTGGAAGTTCTAAGCCAGAAACGGCGCGCCGGGTGGGTCTCTTCCGAGGGGGAACCATGTCGCGCCGAAATCTCGCCCTGCTGATTTTCTCATTCGCCCTGATCGCGGGCTGCCAGAAAAACTCTAAAAACCAAGAGATCAATCCTCCCCGACGCGGCGGCGGACCGACGGAACAAAAACCGGCGCCCGTCACTCGCGCGTTGATCTTCGGCGATAGCCTGGCGTACGGTTTCGGCGCAAAGTCCCCTGATGTCACGCCCGCCGGCTGCTTGAAGAAAATCACGGGCGCCGAGTCCGTCGTGCGCGCCGTCCCGGGCGCGACCACTCACGATATCGTCGCGCAAATCAAGGCCGCGACCGGCGAAGCGGCGGCGATCGTCTTTTTGAGTGCGGGCGGCAACGACGTTTTGGAAGACGTGCTCGGCTCGGGCTTCACCGCCGAAGAGTCGGTTCGCAATTTCGAAACGATCGCCACGGAGCTCACGGCCCGTAAGATCAAGGTGGTTTATTTGCTGGCACAGCCCCCGGCCGAAAGCGCCGCCCGCATGGCGCGACTGGGCCGCATGGCCGAAACCGCGGGTTTTCTGGTCTTCGATGGCATGAAAGGCTTCTGGGGCGATAAAGAGCTGATGAGCGATCGCCTGCATCCGAACGACAAAGGCTACGCCACGATGTGCGAACGCCTGGTCACGGCCCTCAATCCCAAGAAGGACTGATCCTTTAGCGCGAAAACTTCGGCAGCCGCAGAATGAAAGTCGTGCGCGCGCGATCCGGATCCAGCGTGAGTGAACCCGACATCTGCTCGGCGAAACGCCGACAGATCGTCAGTCCCAAGCCCAAACCACCGCGGCCGAACTTCGTCGAAACGAAAGCGTGATCCAGACGGCTTCGCACCTCTTCGCTGATTCCGGCGCCGCCGTCGCGGAAACGCAAATCGACGAAGCCTTCTTCGGCCGACGGCGCCGCCGAAATCTCGATCCATTTCGACTCGGTGGCTTCCATCGCTTGGGCGGCATTGTTGAACAGGTTCACCAAAATCTGCACGCACATGACGGAGTTTCCGCGCAGATGAAGATCCGACGGCACGTCGAAATACATCGCGATTTTCTGTTTCTGTTGGTCGGCGTGAACCGCGATCAACATTTGATCGATCAAATCCGCGATGCAGAGTCTTTCGCTCGGCAGTTCCTCGGGCCTTTCGGCGAAACCGCGCACCGCCGCCACGATCTTTAAGATCCTTTGCGCCAGCGCCTCTTGGCGCAGAAGCTGTTCGGACACGTCCTGACGCCCCTCTTCGAAACTCATGCGCGCCGCGGAAGAGCGGTGAATGAGGGCCGTCAGCGGGCTTGCGATTTCGTGGATCAATCCCCCGGCCACGAGCCCGAGCTGCGCGAGCGGCTCGTGATGGCGCACTTCGCGAACTAAACCGTGCACGTAAGTCGCCGCTTCGATGCGCGCGACGACCAGCTGGCACAGCTCGCGCGCGACTTCGCGTTGAACATCGCTTAAGGAGCGGGCGCGCGTATCCAGAATGCAGAACGATCCCAAGGCGAAGCCCGCTTTGTCGATCATCGGAAAACCGAAATACGCCCGCAACCCTTTTTCGAAAAGCGGCGAGTCCCGCCATTGCGGATCGGCGGTAAAGTCAGGGGTCTCCACGGCCATTTTGGAACGCACCACTTTGTCGCACGGGGCGAGCGCGCGCGGCACGCGGCCGAGCGGTGTTCCGTGCGCGCATTGAAACCACTGCTCATCTTTGCCGATCCAACTGACCGCCGCGATGGGCGCGTCGCAGACTTTCGCGGCGATTCGACAGAGTTGCAAAAGAACTTGATCTTCGACCGCGTAGTGATCGCGGTATTTTTCCAGCGCTTCGATACGCAGATTTTCGGTGGCCGTCATGTGCCCATTGCAACTCTGAGGCACCATTTTTTGAACTTCATTTTTCTTAAAGGCCAGCTCAAGAACTAAAGGTCAAATCTACGCCCCACGAAGAGCTGGATCGCCATGTTCATAAAATTCATTTCAGCGTTACGGACATTATATTTCGCCGCATCGGAGTTCGCCTGTACCCCGCTGACCCATTGATCACCGTTGTAGCCGACGCTCATCTTCATGTGAATTTTCGATGTCGTACCGAAGTATTCGTAGTCTTCCGTCGTCGACTCGATGCTTTGTTTCTCGACGCCGAAATAGACGACCGCGAGCCCCGAAACGTAGAATTTTTCCGCCGGGACCCACGTCCCGCCCAAGCCCGCCCCAGCCAGGGTCGAATAAAGGCGCCCCGAGCGAACGTTATTGAATTCACCAAAGGTGGATTGCAACGCGGTGGGCACGATCGACGTCGGATTCGCGAAGCGCATGCCGTGCACGGAAGCCCCCAACAGCCACGCCCACGAGCTGTGATTCTGCCGCTCGGTTTGATCCATCACGGCCGCGATCGAAAAGTCGTCCGGATTCCAATTGTAAAGAAAGTTCGCTCCGAAGTGTTCGGTCCGCATATCCGGAAATTGAAGATAAGGCGCGTTCACCGCGCGCGGCTGCGACGGATGGTCTTCTAGAAAATAGCCCTGATAATTTTGGTAGAAGAATTCGTAACTTGTCTTTTCGAAATTGAAACGGAATTGCCAATCTTGCGCCTTGGATTTCCCCTTCATGCGATCATCTTCGTCCGCGGTGGCGTTGACGCTGGAAACGCTGAAGCCCCACCAATCGTAAGCCACCGACAAATAAGTCGACGACCGCGTATGGGGGACGTATTCGAGCGCGTCGAGCTGCGCGATATGACGCTCACGCAATTCCATATTCAGGCTCGGGATCGAAATGCCGAGCTTCACGGAAAGCGGGTTCCCCTTGATGTCTTCGTAGGATTTCGCGTGCGCCGTGGCGGCGTGCAAACAAAAAAGCGCGGCAAGTAATCGAAGGACGACCACGGCTTTTCTCCTTTTTAAGTCTTAAGTGTCCGTGACGCGACTGACGCCGAGAACGCCTTTGATCTTCTGTAGGCCCAAGATCACGTTGTTCAGCTGCTCGGTATTGCGCACGGTGACCTCGAAGGTCGCAATCGCCTTCTGGTCGCGGGTCGTACGCGCGTTCACGTTTTGGATGTTCATCCCCTGCGCCGAGAAGGCCTCGGACATGAGTTTCAAAAGCCCCTGCACGTTCTGCGAGAACACCTGGATCTTCACCAGACGTTCGGCATCGCCCTCGGCGGATTTCTGCGTCCACGCGACGTCGACGCGACGATCCTGGTCGAACTCGAAGGCCTTGCGGCAGTCCGAGCGGTGCACCGTGATCCCGCGGCCGCGCGTGATGAAGCCCACGATCCCGTCGCCCGGAATGGGGTTGCAGCACTTCGCGTAGTACACCAGAACGTCGTCCATCCCCGAGACCGAGATCAGCGAGCCCGACTTCTTGGATTTCGCCTGCGCGTTCTTCAGCACCTTTTGCATGAAGGAAGGTTCGGATTCTTCCTTCGGTTTGACGTCGAGGTTCTTCAGCTCGGGCGCCAAACGTTCGAGGATGTGCTTCGGTTCCATTTTGCCGTAGCCGACGCGCACGAAAACTTCATCGTCGTTATGCAGGCCGAAATCCTTAAGTAACGCCGCCCACTCCTCGCCCTTGCCGACGTAGCGGGACGCGGCCGCGCCGAATTTGCGGAATTCGCGGTCCACCAATTCCTTGCCCAGAATCAGCGAACGTTTGCGCTGCTCTTCCTTCACGAAGGCGCGAATTTTGGATTTGGCCCGGTTCGTGACGCACATCTTGAGCCAGTCCTTCGACGGCGCCTGCGTATTGGAGGTCACGATTTCGACCGAGTCCCCGTTCTTCAAACGGTACTTCAGCGGCACCATCTTGCCGTTGATCCGCGCGCCCACGCATTTGTGACCGACATCGGTGTGGACCGAGTAGGCAAAATCCAGCGGCGTCGCCCCGTCCGGGAACTCTTTGACGTCGCCTTTCGGCGTGAAGACGTAAATCTCGCTCTCGAAAAGATCGGTCTTCACCGTATCGAGAAGCTCATCCGCGTCGCGCACGGTGGACTGCCAGTTCAACAGATCGCGCAGCCAATCGAATTTCTGCGAGGTCTCATCGTCGACTTTGCCGCGCTCTTTGTACTTCCAGTGCGCGGCGATCCCGCGCTCGGCGATCAAGTTCATCTGCTTGGTGCGGATCTGAATTTCGATCCGCTCCCCGCCGGGGCCCACGACCGTGGTGTGAAGCGACTGGTAGTCGTTGGCCTTGGGCATGGCGATGAAGTCCTTGAAACGCCCGGGGATCGGTTTCCAGATCGAGTGGACGTGACCGAGGACTTCGTAGCACTGGCTGATGGTATCCACGATGACCCGGAACGCGAGGACGTCGTTCACCTGCTCGAAGTCGATGTTCCGGTTCGTCATCTTCCGGTAGATCGACCACAAGTGCTTCGAACGGCCCAGCACTTCGAAGTTCCGGAACCCCGAACCCTCCAGCTCTTTCGAGACGATACGTTTGACGTCGTCGATGTAGCGAGCTTGGTCTTTTTCCAAAAGATCGACTTTTTGCGAGAGCTGGTAGAACTGGTCGGGCCGATAGTAACGGAACGACAGATCTTCGAGTTCGGTCTTCAGCGAGCTGATACCGAGACGACTCGCCAAGGGCGCGTAGATCTCAAGCGTCTCGAGCGCGATGCGGGCCTGTTTCTCGTAGGGCATGTGATTCAGCGTCCGCATGTTGTGCAGACGATCGCACAGCTTCACCAGGATCACGCGCACGTCTTTTCCCATGGCGACGATCATCTTGCGGATGTTCTCGCCTTGGCGCTCGGTGCTCGTTTTGAAATTCATCTTCGAGATCTTCGTGACCCCGTCCACCAAGTGCGAGACGGCCTCGCCGAACTCGGCCTTCACGTCTTGGATGGTGACGCTCGTGTCTTCGACCGTATCGTGCAAAAGCCCGGTGATGATCGAATCCAGATCCAAACGCAGATCCGCCAGGATGCCCGCGACACTCAGCGGATGGGAGATGTAGGCTTCACCGCTGCGGCGAATCTGTCCGGCATGGGCTTTTTCGGAAAAGTCATAGGCCTTGCGGACGACGTTGAGGTCCGCTTGCGGATGGTAGGCGAGAATTTTGTCGCAAAGCTCTTCCAAGCTTCGGATATGTTTGTCGGGGAGTTTCTCCCCGGCCGCGAAATCGAGCATAGGGATATTCTATTCTGGGCGGCGAGACTTTGTTGAGCGCCTCTCGGCGGAAGCGCTCAAAACAGGACGGCGAGTTGTCTTACTTGTTCAGGTCTTTTTCGATCTGCTCGACGGTCGGACCGTGCGAGGGGTTGTGATCGAAGATCACGTTGCCCGAGGCGACTTCGCGGAGTGACCCGACGATCATCTTGTTCCCTTTGGTGGCCACGGTGAGTTCAGCACCCTTCATGAGTTGCTTCGCGCGCTTCGCGACGAGCAGAACCAGTGCGAAACGATTCGGAACTTTGTCCAAGCAATCTTCAACCGTGACACGAGCCATCGAGTACCTCTCTATGAAAACCCCAATTATTACCGGGGTTTCAGCAAATCCTCAACGATTTTCTTGAACTCCGCATAGGAGCGCTCGAAGTCGTCATTCACGACCTGGTAATCGAACTCATGGGCTTTTGCGGTTTCAATCTGCGCATTCTTCAGGCGGACGTCCAGATCCGAGGGGCGTTGGCCATCCCGCTTTACGATGCGGCGCTCCAATTCATCTAAACTCGGAGGCAAAATGAAGATCCCCGCCGCCTGGTCCGGGAACTTCGCGCGGAAGGTCGCGGCGCCCTGGATGTCGACATCCATGATGACGGCCTTCCCCGACTTCCAAGCCTCTTCCAGCTGGTTCAGCGGGGTCCCGTACATATTGTTGTGAACAAAGGCCCACTCGACGAAGAAGTTGCGGTCGATCAACGCCTCGAACTCGGACTTCGAAACGAAGTGGTAGGGATGCCCCTGACTTTCCCCCCGGCGCATCGAGCGCGTGGTGTAAGTGACGGTATCCACCAACCGGGGCTCTTCCCGACAGATACGTTCGACAAAACTGGATTTCCCGGCGCCCGACGGGGCGGCCACGATGATGAGATTCGCCTTCATTCGATGTTCTGCACCTGTTCCCGAAGCCGTTCGATGAGGGTTTTCGCTTCCACCACGTTTTGCGTCAGCTGTGACACGCTCGACTTCGACCCGATCGTATTCACTTCACGCAAAAGTTCCTGAGTGTAGAAATCCAATTTCTTACCGAGTGAGCCCGGCGTGCTGAGCAGCGCGCGGTAGTTCTTGGTGTGCTCTTTCAAGCGCACGAGCTCCTCGTTGATGTCCGACTTGTCGAGCAGGAAAACGACCTCTTGGCTGAGGCGCGCCGGATCGAGCTCCCCGCCCTGGAAGCGGCTTTTCAGCTTCTGCTCGACCTTCGCCTGCAGGCCCTTGTTGACCTCTTCGCGCACCTTCATGATTTCGCCGACCAGGTTTTCCAGCGCCTTCAGCGACTTTTCCATGTCGTGTTTGAGCGAAGCGCCTTCGCGCGTGCGCTCGGTCACGCAGGCCGCGCAGGCGGTCTCCATCGCCTTCAGGAGCGCTTTTTTCTCGGACGAGCTGACGTGGTCTTGAGTTTCGATTTTAAGCACGTCGGGCATGCGGGCCATCGCCTCGACGCTGGGTTCGAACTTCGTCTTCAGCGACTTCGCGATCTGACGCAAGGCCTTGTCGTACTCTTTCACCAGCGAGTTCTGGACGACGACTTTGGATTCGACCTGATCCCAACGCACGCGCCGAAGAACGTAAACGTCCATGGTGCCGCGGCTGAAGTTTTTCTGCAGGATCTTTTTGAGCTCGCCTTCGAACGCGATGTACTCGCGGGGCAGGTGAAAACGCGGCTCCAAGAAGCGGCCGTTCACCGAGCGGACCGAAACCTCAATGAGGCTTTCGAGTGTTTGAACCTTCCCATGGCCGTAACCGGTCATGCTTTTCATGGGGCTCCTTGGATCTACGAGGCGGTTCACAACTTGCTAACACGACGGTCGGCGTCGGTCATCCCAAAAAGGCGGCCACGGCATCCGCAATTTCACTCTTCTGGGAGGGGTGAAACCAGCGGATTTCGGGGTCTTTTTGAAACCAAGTGCGCTGCTTTTTGGCCAGGCGCGAGGTCGACTGCACGATGCGATCCTCGAGCTCTTCTCGGGGGAACTCGCCGCGCAAAAATTGGACACATTCCCGGTAGCCGACCGCCCCGAGCGGCTCCCATTCGCCCTGACCTTTGCCGATCAAGCCTTGAACCTCATCCAGCCATCCGTCTTGAAGCATCCGGCGCGTGCGTTCACGCAGAATTTGGAGGTGCTCTTCACGCTCCATCCGTAAGCCCAGCTTCAAAAGCGGATCGGGAAAGCGCGGGCCCGAATTTTTGTGCGCCTCTAAAAGTGACGTCAGGCTTTGGCCCGTCGCCTCGATGATGTCGAGGGCGCGCACGACCCGGTAATGATCGCGCGCATGAATCCGCGCCCCCGCCACGGGATCAAGGGCTTGCAGTCTTTGATGCAGCTTCGCCTCGCCGCCGGGTTCGGCGATTTCGGCCTCCAGGCGTTTCGCCGTTTCGGGATTCGCTTTCGGGATCTCGAGAATCCCCTTTTCGATCGCCTGAAAATAGAAGCCGGTGCCGCCGACGACGAACTGCGGACGCCGCTGCGGCCGGTGTTGATTGAGCAACTCGAAGAAATGGCGGTTGTAGTCCCCGGCGGTCAAAACCTCGGGGTACTTCACGAGATCAAACAGGAAATGCGGCGCGCGGGCGCGCTCTTCCGCGGTGGGTTTCGCCGAGCCGATATCGACGCCCTCGTACATCTGCACGCTGTCGGCGTTCAGGATGTCCGCGTGATGAAGTTCGGCATTGTCGAGCGCACGGGCCGTCTTGCCGGTTCCCGTCGCGCCCACCCAGAAGACCACCTTCACTTGCGGCGCCCGAACTCACGTTCGAGTTCTTCCACGCTCCAGCGCACCGACACCGGGCGACCGTGCGGGCAGAACTGCGAAAACGGAAACTCGTCCATCTGCTCCAGCAGCGCGCGCATCTCGTTCGAGCTCAGCGCCTGTCCCGCGCGGATCGCCGAATGGCAGGCCATCGTCGAAAGGATCTCGTGCACGGCTTTTTCGAATTCGAACGAGCCGCCCTGGCGCAGAATATCGTCGGCGATTTTTTTGAGCAGCTGCGGGAGCGCGGCCTCTTTCACGAGTTCGGGGATCTGCACGATGCCGATCGTTCCGGGTCCGAGTCCCTCCCACTGCAGCCCCATTTTTTTGAAGCCGTCCTTCACGAGTTCGAGCGCTTCGATCTGCTCGGGCGACAGATCCACCGCCAGCGGGAACAAAAGCGGTTGCGCCGTTCCCTTCCCGTCCTGCCACGCGCGGTGCAGGGTTTCGAACAGAACGCGCTCGTGGGCCGCGTGTTGATCGACCAGGCACAGTCCCTGATCGCTTTGGCAAACGAGATAGGTCAGATGCGCTTGGGCCAAGACCTGAAGCCGTGCCCAGGTGCCCGCAGCCTTGGCGGGAGCCGGCGCGATGGCCGTCGGCTGGGGCACGGACGACTGAAGCGCCCCCGGCTGAAGCGCGGACGACGAGACCGTCGAGTGCGCAGCGCTCGGCACGGACTCGACGATCATGTCGACACTCGCGAAGCCGGACGTCGCGGGGGTCACGGCCGATGGGGCCGAAGCCCCCGGCTCAGGCGCCCCCGACTGCGGCGCCCCCGGCGCAAAATTCGGTTGCGAGGCGCGGGCGCCGGACATGGCGGGTTTCGCAAAGAGGGGCTCGTCCGACACCTTCAGCGGCGAGTGCAGATCCTTCGTCTGGTACTGCACGCGCGAAAGTTCCGCCGAGTCGAAAGCGAGGGTCTGCGGAATCTCAGGTGCGTCCACGCGGACCTGGTTGCGCGGCTTCAGATGCTCTTCCAGACCGCGGCGAAGCGCGTGGTGGACGAAGCTGAAAATCAAGTTGGGCTTCAGGAATTTCACCTGGGATTTCGTGGGGTGAATGTTCACGTCCACCTCGTCGGTGGGAACGTTCAACTTCAAGACCGCCATCGGATACTCGCCATGCATAAGCGTTCCGCGGTAAGCCTCGACGATCGCGGCCTGCAGGGATTTGTCTTGCACGGGGCGCCCCTGCACGAAAAACCACAGGGCCCGACTGGTTTTCTGCACCAGATGCGGGTCCGAGAACACGAGCTCCAGCGACATGCCGTCGCGCTCGGCCAGGGTATGGCACAGACGATCCTCGCCGAGCACCATCTGCACGCGTTCGAAGAAATCCTTCGCGGCGGCGACGTAGAAATCAAGCTCCCCTTCCACGCGGAAACGGAATTCGATGGTGGGATTCACGAGCGCGATGGATTTCACCATCTGCCGAATCGCCGAAACCTCGGCCGAACCCGATTTCAGAAACTTCAGACGCGCGGGCAAATTCGCGAAGAGCTCGCGCACCTCGATCGTGGTGCCCACGTCGTGCGACACGCTATCGAAGGGCTGCTCTTTTCCGAAGTGCGCCTCGATCTGGTAGGCCTCTTTCGCGCCCTGACGTTTGGACAAAACCCGCAACTTCGAAACGGCCGAGATCGAGCTGAGCGCCTCGCCGCGAAAACCGAAGCTCGAAAGCTTCCAAAGATCTTCGGCACTTTTGATTTTCGAGGTCGTATGTCGCTTTAAGATCAACGCCAGATCGTCGCGGTGAATGCCGTGGCCGTTATCTTTCACCGAAACGCCACGTCCGCCTTCGAAAACATCCACGGTGACCGAGGTGGCGCCCGCATCAAGGCTATTTTCGACCAGCTCTTTCACCAGGTGCGAAGGACGCTCGACGACTTCGCCAGCGGCGATTTGATCGATGACGGTTTCCGGTAAAGCCAGGACTCGGTGGAGTTCGGTGGTGCTCTTCATGGCGGGTATTCAACCCGATTTTAGAGCCGGGTCAACGGGAAGGGGGGCTCTGCAAAGCCGTATTGGATGATGCGAATTGGAAAGCCACGGAGAGGCCGTAATACTGCTGCTTTTCCCAGAAATATTGAAAATCCAGACGCGTCGCAAAGCTTCCGAAGCGCTGGGAAGCCCCCACGTTGAACTTCATGCCCACGGCCATGTCCTCCAGGCTGTAGAACTCGTCTTTCCCCGCCACCGGCAAGGTGACGCCGAACTTCGAAAAGCGGAACATCGGGCCGAAACCGAAAAACGTCATCGTATTCGGTCCGTGGGTGCGGGGCGCGACCATCATGCCGTCCAGGATGAACAGAAAACCTTCCGTCCCCCGCGCGGTCGCCTGCTCGTAATACTTGGGCGCGGCGGGCGACAGCTGCACGTTCAGCTCCGTCGGTAGCCCCTCGATCAAAACGTCGTTGCCCGTCGCTTTGAAGCCGATCGTGAGCAGATTGTCGGTGGGTCGTAGTCCCATCGTCTCTTCGCGGTAGCGTAGCATCATGAAGCTCACGCCTTGGAAATCCTGTTCGTCGAAGGCTTTGCGCGCGAGCGTCCCGCCCGCGAGATGCGCGCCTTCGTGGACCTGTCCTGCGGGCGCGGCGGAGGGCTGCTGCGGCGGCGGCGGTTTCGGTTTGGCGGCCGACTTGGCGGCTCTTTCCGCCGCGCGGGCCTGCGCGCTCGAGACCGGCTTGATGTCGGCGTCGGTCACGTACCCGATCCGCTCTTTACCGATGCGGACTTGGTAGAAGGCGCCGTAAATGCGTTTGGAAATCCACCACGTCGAGCCCAACCGCACGCGGCCGATGACCTGCTGATCGAAGTTCGGTCCGGCGTAGACGTCGGCCACGGGGACGACGACGCGGCCTTTTTGCATCTGCGAATTGGGATTGGCGTTCGTGGGGCGAGACGGACGCGGCCTTGTCCCCTGCGCGAAGCTCGCGGGGGTTCCCCACACGAGCGCGAGCACGAACGCGAGTCCCGCGAACCGAACCCCCGCCATCAGGTGGAGCTCCAGCGGATCTGCCAGACCTTGTAGAAGGCCTCAAGGACGATGTTCAAAGACATCTTCGACTGCCCCACGCGACGATCTTCGAAAACGATGGGTGATTCGACGCCCTTGCAACCGCCACGAAGCGCGCGGTACTTGAGTTCGATCTGGAAGCTGTAACCGTTCGAGGTGACCCGGTCGAGTTGGATCACGTCGAGCGCGCGACGGGTCCACGCATTGAACCCGCCGGTCCAATCATTCACCGGATAACCCAAAATGAGGCGCGAATAAAGACTGCCTCCGCGCGAGATGATTTTGCGCAGGAGTCCCCAGTTCACCGTTCGTCCGCCGGGGACGTAGCGCGAGCCGATCACGAAGTCGACGCCGGGTTGGAACTTCGCGAGGATGAGCTTCAGATCTTCCGGTCGGTGGGAAAAATCCGCGTCCATTTCGACGAGCGTGTCGTAGTTTTTCTCAAGGCCCCATTTGAATCCCGCGATGTACGCGCGGCCCAAACCTTGTTTCTGCGCGCGCGAGAGCAAATGAATGCGCGGATCCTTCGCGGCCTCGGCTTTCACGAGCTCTCCCGTGCCGTCGGGTGAGCTGTCGTCGATCACCAAAATGTGAACTTCGGGATTCACGTCGAGCACCGCTTTCATCAGCGGCTGGATGTTCTCGCGTTCATTGTAGGTCGGCACCAGGATCAGGCTTTTCATAGGTGGATCCCAGTATCGGCCGGGGACCTGTGGGGATCAAGTCTTCAAACTTCGCGCGACAGATTTTGGCCTTTGTGTCGCCGATCTTCGGGGGTGATTCGGCGCACGGGGATGCTGAGCGGACGGCCCAGCAGCGCGCGTGGATCGTTCTTGCGGGCCGCCAAACGGATTTTGACCTTTTCGGCGGCATCTTCCGGTTTGCGCGAATACAAAACGGGATCAAACCCGCAGTGGGGGCACGGGATCGAAACACGCCAGCGCATCTGCACGAAGATTTCCGCGGCGACCACGAAGGCACCGAAAATAAGCAAACCCCGCCCATCAAAACCGCCGAAGACGGCAGCCGTGATCGCGGCCGCGCCGAGCGCCGAACCCGCGAAGTCGATCACGCCGATATGGCGTTTGCGATGAATGTGACGGGGGCTGCGACAGAAGGCGCACAGCACTTGGACCCGCGAATGGAAAAACTTCTTCATCTTGATCTTCAGTGTGCCCGCAAAGAGTCCAGAAACGGAAGCCCGGTTTTGCGAAGAATCGCGTTTCGATTACACTGAAAGCCTATGGCAAAAAAACTCGCACGACTTTTCACCCTCGCCCTTGGTCCGGTCGCCCTGACGGCGGCCCTGTTCGCGCCGACATTCCCCGCGCACGCGGCCGAGGACGGTGTCGAAGAACTCTCGTACCAAGATCTCGTGGACCAGTTGAAAGCGAAACGCAAAAAGGTGACCGCTCCCCGTCGCACGAATCAGCTCGACGAAATCAATCTGCACGCCTCCATCGCGATGGCCGCATCGTTCAACAACTATCGCGTCAGCGATCGTTCTCTGAGCCGCGGGATGAACGGCTTTCAGATCGGTCTCGGCATCGATCTGTTCTCGCCGCAGTGGATGGCCGAGCTCGCGCTGCGCAACTTCGGCACGCGCGAATCCGGAACCGAAACGCACGCCCTGCGCGAAGTCGACTTGAAGGTCATGCACCGTCAAAGCCTGGGTTCGAAGCTGGGATTCCGCGCGGGCACGGGTTTGTCCACGCGCTATATCCGTTTCACCGATCCCGTCCACAACGTGAGCGTCAGCGAAGAGTCGCCGAACCTCATCGTGGCGGGGGGCCTCGATTCACTTCTGACCGACCGGGTGAACATCGGCGCCGAGATTTCCTTGCGGACGGCGCTCGTCGATCAATCGCTGGATCGCAATTCCGCCGATCTGATGGTGCGACTCGAAACCTCGTTTTGACAAGTTAGCCCACTTCCGACCATGATGGCCGTATGCTGAAGCAGCTGCTTACGCCGTCCTACATCAAGAATTCGCTCCAAACCTACGTGCGCTATTTGCGTAACCCCATTCAAGGGATCCAAGAGCTTCCCGACTGGAGCTGGCCCGAGCTCTTGTTCCAGATCGCGGGCGTGACGGCGGTTACGGGCTGCGCGGCGGGCCTCGTACAGACAAGTTTCGCGTCCACCGTTTACGGCCTGATCATGATTCCGGTCATCTCGATCATCCTGATCCTGATCGGCGCGGGCTTTTTCTACTACTTCTTCCAGATCTTCGCGGGCCAAAGCCTTTCGATGCGGAAGATGGTCACGGTTCTTTTCTTCGCGAACATTCCGTTTTTCCTGTTCCAGATCGCGAGCGAGTTCTTCCCGCCGATCAGTCTGATCGGCCTGGCATTCACGGGCTTCATCCTGATCGCGGGACTGACGACCCAGTTCGGGCTGCCCCGCCGGCTCGTCGCGCGCTCGGTGATTTTGGTCTATTTCCTGTTCATGATGGTCTGGGCCTGGAGCCGCCTGGACGCGATCCGCTTCGAGCGCTCCATGAACGAGTCCCTACGGGCCCCGCCCGTGCAACTGGGCGAATAACACCGATCCGCCCCGCCGATTTTCGGTCCATTTTTCAATGCCGTCGAGCACGCTTGGCGATCCCCAAGGCCCCCTGGTACTTCCAGGGTCCCTGGAGGTTTCATGCGCTCACTCGTTCTGCTGTCGGTTTTGATGCTCCCCCTCTTGAGCTTCGCGAACCTGTCGCGCCCGACGGGCACCATGAGCGCGCTGGACCAGAGCGTGCGCGAGTGCGTGATGCTGAAGTACACGGGTGCCATCGATGGCGAGGCCGGCTCTCTGTCGATGAAATACGAGGACATCAACGAGATGAGCTTCACCTTCAGTGAGCCCGGTTGCCGCTGGACGGTGACGGGTCACGCGAAAGTCCCCACGCCGGGCGGATTCTCGGCCTACACCAAGTGGTGGGTCTGCGTGAATCTGGACGCGAAGAACGAGTTCGTCTCGAGCTTCATCACGCACAAGCGTCTGTATTTGAATTAATCAGGTGATTGAAAGGGGATGTTTCACATCCCTGGTCCATTGAGGATGTTTCACATCCCTTTAAACCGAAAGCCCTTCTTCTCGAAGATCTGTTTGATTTGGTCGCGCTTGTCGCCCTGAATCTCGATGAAACCGCGATCGGATTCGACCTCGAAAGTGCCGCCCGTGCCGCACTTATTCTTCAGTTCCTTGCACAGCTCTTTCAAAAAAGTCTCATGCCGCGGGAGCTGGTCGATGACCGTGACGGTCTTCCCGCCCCGCCCACCCTTTTCGATCCGAAAGACGGCCGTGAACGAACCGGGCTGAATCATCTTCTCGGGAACGTTCCCCGGCTTTTTCTGCGCCGCCGCCGCGATCTTCGCCTGATCCTTCGGATCGTTCGACCACACGAGCCCCGTATTCCCGGTCAGCGATCCGAGGCTTCCCAAGCCCTGTCCGGTTTTCGTTTTATTCGAAGACATAGGGTCATTACTCCGTTTGAATCTGTGATCTCGCGCCCTGAGAACAAAAAACCGTGCAACTTCCGAATCGGGAGTGATCTCGTTTTACGGCTCGACGGCCAATCCACCGCGCTCTCGCCAGCGGATTTTACTTCCGGCGCCGGAAGTAAAACTGAACCGATTCTAAAGAAAAGTCGTCCCTTCAAGAACCCCTAGCTTCAGCGGCTGCCGAATCCCGGACAAGACCGAACGAAGCCGGCAACTCGAAGCACGTTCATGGCACCGACGGCGCCACGTCCTTCCCTACACCGAAGGCGTCGTCGCCACTCCGGTGGACCCGAAGCCACCCGCGCCGCGAACCGTCTCCGACAGCTCTTCCACGAACTGGAACTCGGCCTGGTAAACGGGGCACAGCACGAGCTGCGCGATCCGGTCTTGGTCCTGGATGGTAACGGCCTCTTGGCTCAGATTGATGATGATGATCTTCACTTCGCCGCGGTAGTCGGCGTCGATGGTGCCGGGCGTATTCAAAAGCGTCAGCCCCTGCTTGATCGCCAAACCCGAGCGCGGGCGCGCCTGGATCTCGAAGCCCTCGGGGATCTCGAAGCTGAGTCCCGTGGGCACCAACACCCGCTCGAGAGGTTTCACGACCATGGGGGCATCCAGCTGCGCGCGCACGTCAAAGCCCGAAGCCAACGCCGTCTGGTACTTCGGCGCCTCCCCCCGGAAATGCGGCCAGGTCTTCACTTTCATCGCGAAGGTTTGCAGTTTCGTAATCATGGTCATCCCCCTAATCGATTCTGAGGCGGCCCTTGGCGCGCGCCCCTTGATACCACTCGTGCACGCTCTCGGCATTCGCACCGACGAACAGCACGCCCAAATCCTTGTCCCGCCACTGCTTCAAAGCACGACGGATGTCGGCCTCGGTCACCTGGTTGATCTCTTCGATCACCTGCTGCACGGGCCGGTAAGCGCCGAAAACCATCTCATTGATCGCCAGTGAATTCATGCGATTTTCGACGTCTTCCGCCCCCAGTCGGAGCGAACCCTCGATCTGACGCTGATAAAAGCGGATCTCGCGTTCGGTCATCCCCTTCTCGGAAAGCTTCAGCATCGTGTCGAAGACCTCTTCCACCACGTCCGCCATCTTCGCGGGCGCCGCCGACGCGCCGATATTCATCATGCCCGCATCGGTGAAGGTGTGCAGAGCCGAATAGATCGAGTAAACCAGACCGCGCTTCTCGCGCACCTTCTGGTACAAGTGCGAGGTCATCCCGCCGCCCAGCCATGCGTTGATCAGAAAGCTCGCAAAGCGCGACGGATCCCGAAACGACGGACAAGGCACGCCCATCAACAAATGCAGCTGCTCGGTCGGACGATTCACACCCATGGCGAAGCCCTGAGTTTTCGGCGCGCGCCGCGCCGGCATCCGGCCCGCACTCGGCTTGCGGCCGAAAAGACTTTCCACCTCGGCCACGAAATCATCGTGATCCAAAGCCCCCGCCGCCGAGATGATCAGGTGTTTCCCCTGATAACGTTCGCGGTAGTAAGCGACGATATCGGAAAGTTTCATGGCCGCCAGGGACTTCTCGGTCCCCAGAATCATTTTCCCCAGTTGATGGCGCGGGAAGATTTTCTGCAAAAATAAATCATAGGCGAGATCTTCCGGGTCATCCCCCGCCATCAAGATCTCTTCCAGGATCACTTCGCGCTCTTTCTCGAAATCGCGCGGTTTGATTTTCATATTGGTCACAAGATCGGCCAAGACATCCAAAGCCAGTCGCCAGTCCCGTTGCAAAACGGTGGCGTGATAGCAGGTGTACTCGCGCGTGGTGAAGGCATTGAGCTCGCCGCCAACCTCTTCCAACGAACGCGCGATCTGGTAGGCCGAACGTTTCTTCGTGCCCTTGAAAACCAGATGCTCCAAAAAATGCGAGATCCCGTTCAGCCCCGCATCTTCGTCGCGCGTCCCGGACATGACCCAGACCCCGATGGACAACGACTGCACGAAGGGATGGTGTTCGGTCACGACCCGCACGCCGTTGGACAGCGTGGACTTCTGAAAACGAACAGAGGCCGTCGCTTCCGAACGGCCTCTGGTCTTGGGCGCTTGTTTACGCTTCAATTCGTCGTCCTTTCGCCTCCGTCAGTGGAGGCGTCAAAACAGATTTTTAGTGCTGGTCAGCCAAGGCCAGCACCGAAGTGCTGGCAATCAAGAACCAGCCCCTTAGTGCTGGTCTTTCGAAAGCAAAACCTTACGCGACAGTTTCACGCGGCCCGCACGGTCGATATCGAGGACTTTCACGTCCACGTCGTCGCCTTCATGAAGAACATCGGTCACCGAACGCAAACGCTCGTGCGTGATCTCCGAGATGTGCAGAAGACCTTGAGTCCCCGCCATGATCTCGACGAACGCGCCGAAGTCCGTGATCTTCACGACTTTGCCTTTGTAGACCTTGCCGACTTCGGCTTCCGCAACGATGTCTTGGATCATCGCGATCGCCTTTTTCGTCGCCAAAGGATCGGCCGAGGCGATGTGGATCTGACCATCATCTTCGATCTCGATCTTCACGCCGGTCGCCTCGGTGATGCCGCGGATGACTTTACCGCCCGCACCGATGACTTCGCGAATCTTGTCGGGATTGATGCGGATGGTTTCGATGCGCGGAGCGAACTCCGAGATCTGACCACGGGGCACCTTCATGACTTTTTCCATCTCGTTCAGGATGTGGATACGGCCGTCTTTCGCTTGCGCGAGGGCCTGATCCATCACTTCGAACGAAACGGAGTCGATCTTGATATCCATCTGCAGCGCCGAGATCCCGGCTGCCGAACCCGCCACTTTGAAGTCCATATCGCCCAAGTGATCTTCATCACCCAGGATGTCCGAGAGAACCGCGAAACGGTCGCCCTCTTTGATCAGACCCATCGCGATTCCCGCGATGTTGTGCTTCACGGGAACACCCGCGTCCAAAAGCGCCAAGGCACCCGAGCAGACCGTACCCATCGACGACGAACCGTTCGACTCCAGAACTTCCGAAACGACACGGATCGTGTAGGGGAATTTCTCGTGGTCCGGCAGGGCGATCTTCAACGAGCGTTCCGCCAAGTTCCCGTGACCGAGTTCGCGGCGCGAGTTTCCACCGAAACGACCGGTTTCTCCGACCGAGTACGGGGGGAAGTTGTAGTGCAGCAGGAAGCGGCGCTTTTCCAGACCCAGGAGCGAATCGATGAACTGTTCGTCATCGCCGGTTCCCAAAGTCACGGTCCCCAGAACCTGAGTCTCACCGCGAGTGAAAAGGCCCGAACCGTGCGCGCGGGGCAGGAAACCGACTTCGCACGCGATCGGACGGACGGTGACCATGTCACGGCCGTCGATCCGGTGCTTGTCGTCCAGAATCATCGAGCGCGCGGTCTTGTACTTCAGATCTTCAACGATATTGCCCAGCTCTTTTTCACGCTGCGCTTTGAGTTTGTCGTCCGCGATCGTCGCGACGAATTGCTTCTTCGCTTCGGCTTTCGCCGCATCACCGGCCGCGTAACGCTCACCCTTTTCACGGATGCGCAGAGCCGCGTGGATCTTCGGTGCCAGGAACGCTTCGACGGATTCACGGAACGCAGGATCGATCACCGCGGGCGTGAACGCACGCTTGGGCTTCGAGCCCGACTTTTCGCGCAGTTCTTCTTGCGCATTCAGGATCGGAATCAGCGAGGCATGACCGAAGCGCAGGGCCGCCATCGCGTCCGCTTCGCTGACGAGTTTGCACTCGCCTTCGACCATCAAAAGACCCACTTTGGTTCCCGCCACGATGATATCGAAATCCGAACGCTCCATTTGCTGGGGCGTGGGGTTCGCGATCAGCTGACCGTCGACGCGACCGACTTGAACCGCCGCGATGGGACCGTCAAAGGGAATATCCGAAACGTGGAGCGCGCTCGACGCACCGATCGAAGCCAAAATTTCGACGGGGAAAGCGCCGTCCGCCGAAAGAACGGTCGCCACAATCTGCGTTTCGTTGCGGTAGCCTTCGGGGAACTTGGGACGAATGGGACGATCGATCAGACGTGCGGTCAGAACCGCGTTTGTCGTGGGCTTACCTTCGCGTTTGAAGTAGCCGCCGGGAATGCGTCCGGTCGCGTAGAATTTTTCTTGGTATTCGACCTGCAGGGGGAAGAAATCGAGAGTCGATTCTTTTTTCGAAGAGACCGCGGTCACGAGAACGATGTTGTTACCGCAAGAGACCAGTGCCGCACCATCGGCTTGTTTTGCGAGACGTCCGGTCTCGATGGTGATCTGCCGTCCGCCGACTGAAGTCGTCACGGTGGTTTTCATTCAAACTCCTTTTGCTTTCCGCCGTTCCCGATTCTTTGAGGGCTCGGCCAAATTATTCTCACTCTTAAATTCTAAAAAGGAAAGTCGGACCCGCTAGCCGCGGGCCCCCTAAAACAACAGACCCCGTCGTGACGGGGTCCAGTTGCCAAGCGAAAGCTTACTTACGGATTTCGAGTTCTTTGATGACCTTTTCGTACGACTTGGTGTTCGTGCGCTTGAGGTAATCCAGGAGTTTACGACGGCGACCGACCGCACGCATCAGTCCGCGCACGCCGTGCACGTCTTTTTTGTGGATCGAGAAGTGCGACGACATTTCGTTGATCCGCGAAGTCAGCAGAGCGATCTGCACTTCCGACGAACCGGTGTCCAGTTCGCTGGTCTTGAACTTCTTAACGATCGCTTCTTTTTGCAACTTGGTGACTGCCATTAAAGCCTCCGATATTTCGGAACTCGAGGACCTTTGTGGCCGCGAACTTTTCAGAACGAAAAGTTCATCGGAAAAAACCCCAGCGACCGTCATGGCTGTCGATCGTTCGCGCCTTTTTCCTGAGTTGTCCTGAGGTCTTACTGAAGGCTCTTCAAGGGGTCAATAACGAAAAACCCGGCGCAGAGTAAAGCCCTTGCCGGCCTCTAAACCGATCAAAGCCAGGATCTGCCCGTTCGCATTCAGAACTTGCACTCCCCGGTCCTCGCCGGGCTTAAAGATGCGGATCAGCTGGGCTTTGAGGTCATGCGAGATCTGCCCGTTCGAAAGCAAATGAGCCATATTCCCCTGCGCCCGGACGCTTTTCCACTCTGAAAGCGCCTGGTTCATAGGCACGAATCCCTTGCTCCAACGGTCCTCGGCCACCATGTTCTCGAGCTGCTCAAACGTGACGGCGTCCCCCAGCCGGTGGGGCTCCGAGACGGTCCGCCGAAGCGCCGTCAGATGGGCGCCGCAGCCCAACCGCTGCCCCAGCTCATGCGCCCAGGTCCGGATGTAAGTGCCCTTGGAGCATGAGATGTGGGCCCGCAAAGTCCCCGGCGCCTGCCCCAGGATTTCAAGGTCAAAAAAGTGCATGGTCTTCATCGGCGGGGTGAAATCTTCCCCCCGGCGGGCCCGGTCCATCAGCTTCTGGCCATCGACTTTGATCGCCGAAAAGGCCGGGACGGGAAGCTCCATCTCGCCCACGAAGCCCCGCGCGGCGGCCTCGATCTCGGCTTCGGAAACCTCGATCGGCTTTTCCGAAACGACCTCGCCCTCGGCATCGAAAGTGGAGGTCGTGATCCCGAACCGCACCTCGAGTTCGTAGCCTTTGTCTTTTTCCAGAATGTACTGGGACAGCTTCGTCGCCTCGCCCAACAGAAGGACCATCAGTCCCGTCGCCATGGGATCGAGAGTGCCCGAGTGACCGATGGACTTCATATTCAGAATCCGCCGCGCACGCGCGACGACGTCGTGGCTGGTCCAGCCCGCGGGCTTATCAAGAAGCAGAAGTCCGTTTTTTTCCAACAAAGGGAGCCCTATTCGTCCGACGTCTCCGTCGATGATGCGGGCTTCGATGCCCCGGATTTTTGCGTATCCAAATCCTGGAGGATGCGGTCGATCTCGATGATCCGCTCACTGGTCTCATCACGCATGAAGGTCAGGCGCGGACAGTAACGCAGGCCGAGTTCGTCATTGATGTAACTTTGGATTTCGGGCGCGCGTCGCTGCAGCAGCTGCACGCCCTCTTTCTCTTCTTTTTCAGCGGCATTGAAGAAGCTGATGAAGACGCGCGCGGTTTTGAGATCCGCCGGCATCTTCACCATCGAGACCGTCACGAGTCCCGGCAGCTCGCCCTTATAGGCGCCCGCCAGAAAACGTGAGATCAAGGACTGAACCTCGCGCTCGACGCGGGCGACGCGGATGCCATCGCCTTTCATCTTATTGCCCGAGGCTCCGCCACGCTTCACGCTTCGGCTCCTGCACCAGGACCTTCAAGTGAACGCGCCACTTCTTCCTTGGTGTAAGCTTCGATCACATCGCCGACTTTAATGTCGTTGAAGTTCTCGATCCCGATCCCGCACTCAAAGCCGGTCGCGACTTCACGCGCATCGTCTTTGAAACGTTTGAGCGAGCTGATCTTGCCTTCGAAAACGATCTTGCCGTCGCGAACCAGTCGCGCCAGATTCGAACGCGCGATTTTTCCGTCGGAGACGAAGCAACCCGCGATCACGCCGATCTTCGGCACGCTGAAGGTGTTCCGCACTTCGGCACGGCCCATAACTTTTTCGACCACGTCCGGAGTCAACAGACCCGACATGATCCGCTTCATATCGTCCATCAATTCGTAAACGATCGAATAAGTCCGAAGCTCGATGCCTTTCGACTTGGCCGCTTGCGAAGCCGCGCCGTCAGGACGCACGTTGAAACCAACGATGATCCCTTTGGTCGTCGAAGCGAGCAGAACGTCGGATTCCGAAATCCCGCCGACCGCCGAGTGGATGATCTTCACATTCACTTCGGGAGTGGACAGTTTCGAGAACATCCCCTGAATCGCTTCGAGCGATCCGGCGACATCCGCCTTCAGCACGACCGCGAGATCCTTCACGTCGCCACGAGTGGCTTTCGCGAAGATCTGCTCGAGCGTCGCTTTACCGGTCACGCGGGCCGCTTTTTCGGCTTCGTCGCGACGGTATCCCGCCACTTCTTCCGCCGTTTTTTCATCGGCGACGACGTCAAACTTATCACCCGCTTGCGGCGTTCCGCCCAGACCACCGATCTGCACCGGCATTCCGGGTCCCGCTTCTTCCAAGCGTTCACCTTTGTCGTTCATGATCGCGCGCACGCGACCCGTTTGCGTTCCCGCAACGATGAACTGACCGACTTTGATCGTTCCGTCTTGGATCAGCACCGTCGCGACGGGACCACGTCCCTTTTCAATCTTCGCTTCGATGACCGCGCCCTTCGCCGAACGCATCGGGTTCGCGCGCAGCTCCGCGACTTCCGCGATCAGACGAATCTGCTCGAGAAGCTCGGGGATCCCGGTTTTCTTCAGCGCCGAAACGTTCACGAACATCGTGCTACCGCCCCACTCTTCGGGGACGACTTCATATTCGGTCAGCTGTTGCTTGATCTTGTCGGGGTTCGCGCCCGGCTTATCCATCTTGTTGACCGCCACGATCATGGGGACACCCGCCGCTTTCGCGTGGCTGATGGCCTCGGCCGTTTGCGGCATCACGCCGTCATCCGCCGCAACGACGATGACCGCGATATCCGTGACGTTCGCTCCGCGCGCACGCATGGCAGTGAAGGCCGCGTGACCAGGAGTATCGAGGAAGGTGACCTTATAGCCGTCTTCCAGCGAAACTTGATAGGCACCGATATGCTGGGTGATTCCACCCGCCTCGCCCGAAGCCACGTCGGCTTGGCGAATCGCATCCAGCAGCGAAGTTTTACCGTGATCGACGTGACCCATGACGGTCACGACGGGCGGACGAACCACCGGTTCCGCGTCCAAATCACCGAACGCGGTTTCCGCGACGAGATCTTGATCGGTTTTGAGAACCGATTGGGCTTCCCACTTAAACTCGGGCGCGATCAGCGCGATCGTGTCGAAATCAAGGACGGTGTTGATGGTCGCCATCACGCCGCTCTTCATCAGCACTTTGATCAGATCCGTGGCTTTCAGACCCATGGTCTGCGCCATATCCCCAACCTTCATGCCGCCTTCAACTTTAAGAACACGCTTGTGCGCGGCCGCAACCGTTTTAACGGTCGCCTGAGCGGGACGGCTGAGTCCGACTTTTTTCTTCTTCGGCTGGAACACCAGTTCGCGCTTACGGAATTCCGCAGCGTCGAACGTTTTCGGTTGTTCTTCCTTCTCACGTGCGCTGGCGGGATCGGTCGCGCCACCGGCACCGGGACGTTTTCTGTTATCGACGCGACGACGGAAGTCGTCGGCACCCATGGGCGGAAGATCCGGAGGGGGCGCTTGCTGGATGAATCCAGGGCGCAAATTCCCCTTCGGGCGCGGCGCGAAGCCACCTTCCCCGGGACGAGTCGGACGCGAGAAATTGCTGGGACCCCCGCCGTCTCCGCGAGGAGTCGGACGACCGGGAGGCGCCTGAACGCGCGACAAATCCATACGACCGACGATATTACGACGGGGCGCACTCGCCGCCACGTTACTGGCAACACCACTCTGGCCGATCGCGACTTCCTTTTTACGGGCGACGATCTTCGGTCCCGTGGGTGCGGCCGTTCCCGTCGGCGCCGCGGCGGCCGCCGGAGTTTCGGCAGCCTGTGCCGGAGCGTCCGTCGCCGCGGGCTTCGCGGTCTCGGCGGCCGGTTTGGCGGTTTCCGCCGGACGAGCCGTTTCGGGCGCGCGCGCTTCCACTTGAGCTTCGGGGACGACATCCGCCACTGCGGGAGCAGGCTTCGCCGCAACCGGCGCGGCCGCTTCGGCGGGGACTTCCGTTTTCAAGGCGCGGGCCGGAACGTCTTCGGTTTTCGCCGAGACTTCCGGAGTCACTTCGGGGGCGTCATCGACCGATTCAACGACATCGTCTTGGAGTTCGACCTCATCGGCCTTTTCCTCAACCGCTTTCGCCTTACGACGAACGACCGTGGCCGAAGATTTCGGTTTCGCCTCAACGGGCTCTTCCTTCGCGGCCGCCGCAGCTTTCGCCTTCACGGTGGTCACTTTCGGAGCCTTCGGCGCCGCTTTGGTCGCGGCCTTCTTGCGGGTCGCCGTTTTTTTCACGGGCTCCGCGGGCGCGTCCTTCGCGTTCATTTTCTCTTGGATTTGCGAGATGAGGTCGGGCGTCAGCTCGGCCATGTGGGACTTCACCGGAAGTTGCCACTCCCGAATTTTGTCCATCAGCGCGAGCGGGGTCATCCCCACTTCTTTCGCGTATTCAAAAACCTTCAAATTACTCACTCACGCCCCTCGCCGGTTTCGGCTTTCGAAGATTGTCCCGCCAGCTTCTCCATCTCTTGCTTCAAGCGCAGATCCGCCTGCGACTTGGAGTCGTTGCCGGCCTTGAGGACGGCTTGAGCTTGAGGGCTTTGCGGGATCGGGATGCCCTCGGTCTTGTACTTTTGGACCAATGCTTTCGCATCTTCCACAAGCTTTTCGGCCTTCGCCGGGTCGTCGTAACCAGGAATCGTCATGATATCCGCCGCCTGCGCCTGCGCCACCGACGTGAATGAACCGAAACCCGACTGGAAGATATTCTGCGCCATCGTTTCGTTCATGCCCGGGATGAGCATCAGGTTGAAGATCGATTCCGCCGTACGTGCCGACGCCGCCGATTCACCCAAGATGTCGATGCGCCAGCCGGTCAGTTTTGCGGCCAAACGGACGTTCTGACCTTTCTTACCGATCGCGAGCGACAGTTGGTTATCGGGGCAGACGATTTCGAGTTCTTTATTCTCTTCGTCCATGAAGATCCGCGAGATTTCCGCGGGCGCCAGAGCGTTGGCCGCGAAACGCGTGATATCTTCGTTCCAGGGAACGATGTCGATCTTCTCGCCTTTGAGCTCTTGCACGATCTGCTGAACGCGCGAACCCTTCATACCGACGCACGCGCCGACGGGATCCACCGCCGAATCGTTCGAACGCACCGCGATTTTCGCGCGGGCGCCGGGCTCGCGGGCCGCGGCCATGATCTCGACGATGCCGTCGTAGATCTCGGGAACCTCTTGTTCGAAGAGTTTCATCAAATAATGCTCGGTCGCGCGCGACATGATGATCTGCGGACCGCGCGTCGTCTGACGGACTTCGGTAATGTAACCCTGGATACGATCGCCGGGCTTGTAAACTTCCCCGGGGATCTGTTCGCGCGGAGGGATGAAGGCTTCGGTACGGCCCATGTCGACGACGATCGCGCCGCGCTCGACTCGACGAGCGATCCCCGAGACGACTTCACCTTTACGAGCTTCGAACTCATTGAAGATGATTTCGCGCTCCGCATCGCGGACTTTTTGCAGGATGATTTGTTTCGCGGTTTGCGCGGCGATACGGCCGAGGTCGGTCGCATCGAGTTTAATCCCGATCGAGTCATCAAGCTGCGCCTGGGGATCGAGCTTCAAAGCTTCGTCCAAGGGAATCTCGACTTCTTCATCGATGAATTTTTCGCGCTCGACGACCTCTTTGAACTCGAAGAGTTCGATTTCGCCGGTGTCGTCGTTGTAGGTCGCTTCGATCTCGCGGTAGGTGCCGTACTTTTTACGAGCGGCGGTCAACATCCCTTGCGTGATGGCTTCAACGATCACGCCCCGATCGATGCCTTTGTCTTTTCCGACTTGTTCAATCACGCGACTGAGTTCGGAGAACATATTGTCCGCCATTAGTGACCTACCTTCTTTTTGTGATCCTTGTTCTTCTTATTTTTCGGGTTCGCTTTCGCGCCTTCGGACTTCGTGTCGAGAGCGTCAAAATCGAAAACCGTTTTACCTTTATCAATATCCGACCAAACGATGCGGGTCGGAGTTCCCTCGACGTCCAACTCAACACCTTCGGTGTTCGTGGCGAGGAGTTTGCCGGTCAGTTGCTTCGCGTTCCGCAGCGTCGTCACCGGAAATTCCGGAGCGATCTCGCCGAGCGAGCGTGTCAGCTTGACCCAAGCGGTTTCGCCCACGGCCCCTTCAAAGTGGGAGGGCCGACGCAGCGGGCGCTCCAGACCGGGGGACGAGACCTCAAGACTGTAAGGCCCACCGGGGATCAGCGCTTCATCCGCATCGAGGATCTCGTTCAGACCCTTCGAAACGTTGGAGCAATCTTCGATGCCGATTTTGCCGTCGGGTTTGGAAATGAAAATCTGCAGCGTCCGACCCTGGCCGGTGCCGACAAATTCCAGATCGTAAAGTTCGACTGACTGGCGCGCGCAGACATCGGAAGCGATCGTTTCCAGCTTCGTCATCCACTCGTCCTGTAATGTTCTTCCTGTTTGCAAGATGCGAGTCCTCTGGTTTTTTAGCTTCCAGGGGATCGGCTTTCGATTCGAATGGACCCCGGAAACAAAAAAAGTGGGCTGGTGGGCCCACTTCATGCGCGAATGTCTTTCGACCTCGCCGCGAAGTTTCAGTGTTTTCGTTGTAACTGCGTCCTAAAGGCTTGGCAAGGCCTTCGTCATTAAGATCGCGCTTTGGCCAGGCCCGTAATAATGAGGCCTTTCGCCGACTTGAGTGAATCCCCAGTCCGCATAAAGGGCACGGGCCGGAGCGTTCAGAGCATGGACCTCGAGCCAGATCTCGGGCTTTAAGCCCGTGAAGTACTTAAAGAATTCCGGGCCTAACTCACGCATCAGGCCCTGTCTTTGATGATCCGGATGGGTCATCAGGACCAAAATCTCGACCGCCGCCCCGACGTCCGCCCAGAGAAGGGCCGCCCGGGGCTCATCCGCCAGCTCGCCAAAAACCCCCCGGCCGACCACCGCGTCCTTATATTGCTGGGCATTCCAATGAAATCCGGGCTGGTGCAGCCTTTCGATCCAAGACGCGATGCTCAGGACCTGGACGCTACTCAGGGGGCCATAGCGGCGGGGCGGGCTCAGAAGCCCCCCTCTTGCGGCGCGCCCAGGAAGCGGACGCGGTACTTCTTCTTCAGCACCTCGAACCACTCTTTGAGTTTTTGATCCGTTTTATCGCGCGCGAGGACCTCTTTGATCGATTTCTTAAACTGGTCGAAGGGATAGGGGCCGAACTTCGCGCGGTTCGCCTCGAAGTAGGCTTTCGCTTCGTCGTCCGACACCATCTGCGACGAGCCTTCGGATTTAAATTCCAGAAACGCGCGCGAACGGAGTTTGCGTTTCAAGATCAACTGCACTTCGCCGATCTCCGGCGCCCACTGCTTCCATTGCGGAACGATGGCGAAATCGATCATCAGGCGCGTAGAGTACTTCTGCAGATCGAGCTGATTCACCTCGGCCACCGCGAAGTTCTCGGCCTCGAGATTGATCATCAGATCGATCATCACGCGTGAGACTTGATCACGAAACGACGGACTCTCCAGAGACAAAAACCAGGATTCCTTTTCGGCGCGGCGGAGCGTTTCCGACGGACGATCTTGAATGGCGTACAGCCACTGTTCGATCACGCCCGACAGGATCACATCTCTTGAGGTCAGAATTTGGTCGCCGACTTGGCCGACCGCACGCACGGTCAGAATTGGCGGCGGCGTTTTCGCAACCGCGGTCGACGATGTCGCGGCAACACCCGACGGAGCCGCCGTGGCCGCGGGTTGTGCGACGCTTGTCATCGGAAGAGCCAAGGTCATCAAAAAGATCAGAATCCGTTTCGCCATCGCTCCCTCAGTGTCGCACATCCCACCCGCGACGCAAAGCCGTGGAGCCCAAGAACCAGGCCGACGCAGTGCCGGAACCCTGCGATATCCCCTGGGACACGCCCAAGGGAAGGGGTTTCGAGAGTGCACGGCGTATTCTGCGAGTCTTCGATATCGTATTCCGGTGCATTGACGAAACCGGGGTCTTCAAGCGACTTTGAACGAGTCGCGACACGGAAAAGAAAACAAACGAATACAGACTTTAAAACTCAAACTATGGAGCACAACATGAAACAAACTCTTCTTTCAACTCTGGCCTTGATTCCTCTTTTGATCGGCGCCGGCATCCCCGCTCACGCGAACCCTTCGACTCCGACGGACAAACCTATCCGCTTTGCGAAAGTCAAAGTCCAAGCGACGAAGCTGTTCAAGGAGCAGCAAGCCGATGGCACCTACGCTTACAAGACCGAAGTCATTTGTAACGTCACGGGAGTCGCCCCCGTCCTGGGCGCCGATGCGAAAAATCCCGAGATTGATCCCGCGAACATCATGACCTGCGATACGACACTGAAAATCGGACCGTCGCGCCTGATGCTGATGGGATACGTTGCGGAACAAAAAAATGTCGACATGTTCGGCGACGGAGTCCTCATGGACTTCAAGTCTTTCGGCACATCCGTTTGGGTGCAAACGAAGAGCGGCACTTTCGCGAAATCGCTTCCCCCGTCCATCAACGCGGTGGAACCCAACGCGCGGATGCTGGTGACGAATGTGTGGGGTGAAAACTTGAGCTCCGATCAAGACGGCGACCGCGTCCTTGAAGAACGCATCAACGTCATCTTCAAGTTTGAGGACTAAGCCGATGCTTCGCCCGAATTATCTCAGCCTGATTTTACTCTGTGGGGTGGCTTTCGCCGCCCCCCGGGCGTTTCCGATTTCCCGAGTCGGAAACTCCGTCATCGCAGACCCCGAATTGGGTTTTCAGGCCCAGATTCCGCCGAGCTTTTTCGACGTCCGCAACCTCGGCGATGGCGCCCTCCGCTTGACGGCCCCCCTCGCGGGCGGTGTCTTCTTCGGTCCCCACGCGACGACGAACGCGACGCTCGATCTCTACCGGCTGGCCACCGAGTATCCGGCCCTTCCCGACACGAGCCGCGACGGCACCCTCGCCTACTACCAAGGCCTTGGCGCCACGTGGACGCTCCTGCAGACTCCGGAACCCTGTGTCCTCGCGTTGAGCGCGGTCAACGGGGCGACGACGACGACCGTCCTGTCATGGGGTGAACGCAAGGGTGTGGTCATCGTGGGGGCGCCGCAAGCGCAGGTTCAAGCCGCGCTGGCGCAGTTGATCGGAAGCCTGACGCTCGACGGGGGCCGCTGCGTATGGAAATGACGACGCCTCCGGAAAACGCGCCCCGCCCCTCGATCTACCGTTACCGCGACTATCGCCGTTTTCTGGCCGACATCTACGCGTTCAAAAAAAGTCTGCGCGCCGGTTTTTCCTACCGGCGCTTTTCGCAGCTCGCGGGACTCAAAAGCCCCAACTACTTGCAGCTCGTCATCCAAGGACAGCGCAAGCTCTCGGAAGAGGTCGCCGAGGCGATCGCCACCGCCCTGCACCTCAGCGCGGACGAGAAGGCCTACTTCGTCGCTTTGGTCGGTTTCGAAAACGCGAAAACCGAATCCGGCCGCGAGAAAATGCAGGCCGAGATCTTTCGGCGCACCAAAAAGCTCGCCAGCCGCGAGATCCCACGCGCCCAAGCCGAGGTGCTGACGGAGTGGTACCATCTGCTCGTGCGCGAGCTCGTCGCGCTTCCGGACTTCGAAGCCTCGGGGGAGTGGATCTCGCGACGCCTGCGGGACCTCATCAGCGTGGCCGAAGCCGAGGCCTCGCTCTCGCTTCTGGAAAAGAGCGGCTTCCTTCGTCAAGAGAACGGCCGCTACCGGCAGACCGAGCCCGTGATCGATACGGGCGACGCGTTCAACGAACTGCAGATCTTGTCCCACCATCGCCGGATGCTCGAGACCTGGATGCGGGTGCTGCCACGCCTGGACCGCGACAAACGCGAGCTGGGAATTTTGAACATCCCGATTTCCAGCGACAAACTGCCCGAGCTGAAAGCCCGTATCCGTCGTTTTCAAGACGAGATCATCGGTTGGTTGGAATCCGAAACCGCCCCCGACCGCATCGTTCAGCTGGGGACCTACATGATCCCCATCACCGGTCCCGGCGAGGGGCATGAGTCCTAAGGACGGGACGGCGCTTCGCTGAGCCAGAGGTGCTGACGGCACTCATAACAATAGAGGCGCGGGAAATCCGACCCGAAATGAAGAACCGCGTCCTTGAGCGGCTTCCCGCACGACGGACAGTTCGTCCCCTGCAAGGACAACCGCCGCGTCTCGCGAAGTTTGACAAAAAAGTAGCCGAGACCGGCCAAGAAAAAGCCAGGCACGAGCACGAAATGCAAACCGGGAAGAGGGATCGAGAGCAGCGCCGCGGCCCAGAAGCCACCCAAAAACTGAAGTGCTCGCTTCATTCGTCGCGGCGACGACAAAAATTCGATTTCGTTGGTCACGAGAGTGGGAGTCGCATTTCCGCATTCGATCTGAAGCACGCGGAGGATCCTCAAAAGAGTCAAGAAGTGGTGGCCCCGGGGAGAATCGAACTCCCACGCCCGCAAAGGGCACTGGATTTTGAGTCCAGCGCGTCTACCAATTCCACCACAGGGCCACGGTCACGGCGGCTTTATTCAGTAAAGCCCACCAATTGGAGTCCTCAGAAATAGAGGGAGTTCGCGAGGAGCTCAAGGAAATTCTTACCCGCCTTGTCACAAGCCTCGTCACTTGCCCAAGACGTGTGCCACTCCACCCTCTTCCGCCTGAGACAAAAATTGACGCAGTGTCGAAGACTTAGCGATTCGGTCCATTTGCCCGTTTTTGGGCACGGCCGTTGCTCATGGGTCTTCCCGAGTTTCAAACACATGATCAAAGTCATTCGCAGGGGCGGGTGATTGTAAGGAGAGAGACTATGAAACGACTGGCTTTAATCGCCGTCCTCGCACTCGTGCCGGCATCGATGGTGCTCGCGCAGAGTTCATTGGATGACGAAATCAATGCGGAACTGGACCGCATGTACCAAGTGCGCAACTCGGCGCCCTCCGTACAGGTGAACGTCCAAGCAAGTCCGAATCAGAATCAATCCGCGGGGCAAGTGACCGATATTGGTCAGCGGACCGAGGCGAAAGCCGCGACCGTCACGACCACGGAAGTGGAAACCAAAGTGGTTCAGAAACAGCCCACGACCGTGATCGAAGCTTCGCCTTTGACCGAGTCGCGCGCGGACCGTCTGCGCAAAGCGCGCCAAGACGCCGAAATGAAAACCGAAGAAAAGCTGGTCGAGCGCATCGAGCACTCGCGCCTGGAAGACGAACGCCGTCGTGCGGAAGTCCTTTTCGGTGATCGTTTCAACAAGCTCATGAACCAGAGCGAGCAAAAAGCCGCTCAGGAAACCGAGCAAAAACAGATCATCGTGAACGAAAATTATGGCGTTCAAGGTGATGTCACGCAAGGTGCGCAGGCTTCGTCGCAGCAAACTGCGGTGCAAGAGCAAAAAGCGCAACCCGTGATGGTGGACGTGCCGGCGCAACAGCCCGTTTACGTTCCCGTACCGGTGATCGTGCAGCAGCCCGAGGTCAAAAAGGCCGAAGAGTCGCAGGTCGTGATCATCGATAAAAAAGAAGAGACGATCATCGACCGCGAAGCGATCAAAAACGAACTCCGCGCCGAGCTCGACTCGCATAAGAAAAACGCCGAACACGAAGCCGAGACCGAAACTCGTGGCTACGTGGCCGGAATGATCGGTATGGGCGATTTCCCCGACGTGCAGAACGTCCGCGGAAACTACTCGCTCGGTTTCGCGATCGGTACGAAGATCAACGACCGTATGTTGGTCGAAGGAACCTTCCAGTACTCGAACTTCTCGATCGAGCAGATGGATAGCGGCCCCTGGGGCTACGATCCCTACTACTCGCGTATCACCGAGATGGACCAGTACACGGGTTCGGGCGTGATCAAATATCAACTGCTCGGCGGTTCGTTCCGTCCCGTAGTTGGTGGTGTCCTCGCCTACAACTACCGCACGTTCTCGGATGTGCAGTTGGCTTTCGGTAACAACGATGCGTCCTCGCACGCGGTTGACGTCGGTCTGATGGCCGGTGCCGACATCGAAGTGACGCGTTCGTTCTCGATCGGTGCGGACGTCCGCTATATGTGGAACGTCTTCAACCGCTCGTCGAGCGACGGCTTCCAACGCCGTTTCTCGCAACAAGTGATTGGTACAGGTACTCCCATCGAAGAGTTGAATTACCTCAACTTCTCGCTCGTGGGTCGGGCAACGTTCTAAGGTTCTCTCTTTTGGGTTGGGAACTTCGGACCGCGAAATGCCCGATGGTTTGAAGTTCCTTGGGTTATGTGGTGGGCCCCGTCTAGATTGTCTAGGCGGGGCTTTTTTCATTGGACCGACGGCATTTTTATTCGTTTTTGCACGCCGGCCCTCCCCCGCCTTGCCAGAACCCCCGCCCCTTGCGAGACCCAGGGCCGAGGTTCCCCCTATGCAGCTCAACAGGCTCCGCCCCTTCGCTCTCCTGCTCCCGCTTCTTTGCACCCTGAACGTCCACGCCGGATGGTGGCCCTGGGGGTCGGAAGCGGCGCCCGCCTGCCCCGCGACCTCTGAGGCCGCCGCGGTCCTGCGCGCGCACCAAGAGGCCGTTCCCCGCGACCTGTTCATGGATTGGCTCGAAAGCCTACGCAACCAGTCGCCCGCGCAGATGAAGGCCGCCAACGACCAAACGCTTCTGGATCTCGCCTGTCTGCCCGTGGGTGAGTCGCGCGGACGCGTTGTCGCGATTGACGAAGATCTCGCGACACGGCTCGTGGATTCGATCGCGCGCCACCCCATCGTCGCCGAAACCGAAACCCGCCGCTTCAACAAACAACCCGGCGTCGAGATCGGCTTTTGTTTTGGCCGCGCGACCTACACGCACCTCATGCTGCTTCACCTGGGCGTGCTGAAAGACTCGATCAAAAAGGTCTGGGCCGTGGGAAATTTGAACTCGGGCGATCTCGTCTGGCAATTTCACGTCGCGACGATCGTGCGCGGGACGACGCCCGGGACGTGGTGGGTCCTTGACTCTTACTGGGGCGAACCGCTCGAACTGAAAGACTGGGTCCGTCAGATGAGCGCGCTCGATCCCGGGGGACAGATGCGCGTGACGATTTCCGAGCCCGAAAAGTTCAGCATGCAGATCGGCGCCTACGACCGCGTGCAGATGGGGCTCGACGTGAATGCCGAACAGGACTGGTACGCCGGCTACTTCCAACAGCTCATGCGTTGGTTCGCCGCGAAGCCCGACGTGCGCGCGCTGGGGCTCCCGACGCCGTCCGAACTCCGCGAACGCTAAAATCCCCTGTTCGGACGAAGCGTCTCATCATGGGACGCTCCCTTTTGCGCCGGGACAGCTCATCTTGAGCCAATTCGAAAAGACCGCTTAAGAACTCTCCACCCGTCGACTTATTCTACAAGGACGGGAGTGCGAAGCGTGCCGAAGGCAAAACGGGCTCAATTGAATTCATGGCTTTCGGTGGTGGCCCTCGTCCTCGTGGCGATGACTTTCCAAAACTGCAAGCCCGTGATGGTTGCGGATGAGCTTCCGGAAGGCAGCGTCGATCTGCCCTCCATCGTCGTCGAAAAGAACTGCGGCCTTCCGCGCTCGACCCCCGTCCAACTGCGCAGCCTTTCCAACGAAGAATACAAAAATGCCGTTTACGACGTGCTCGGCGTGCAGCCGGATCTTTCGTCCATCCTACCGACGAACGCCCTTGGCCCGAGCGGCTTCCGTAACGACGCACAGGCGCTCGGAAGCTTCGATCTCGATCACCTCAACAAATTCTATAACGCCGCCGAGCGCGTGGCCTCGACCTTGATCGCCGGGTACAACAACTCATCCAGTCCCTACTTCAAAGTGTTCCACTGCTCGATCACACCGCCGCCGTCGGACGCCTTGGTGATTGCCTCGAATCTAAAAGTCGCCGCCAAAGACATGTACCGCGATCCCGGAGCGGGAAGCTTCGGGGCCAACAGCGGCACCGAAGGCTATATGCTTTGGTCGAATGGACGCATTTCACAAAAATTCTTCACCACGAAAACGGGTGAACACACGATCACCATTCGCGCCCTGCAAACCGACATGCCCGCAAACTTTCCGGCCGCCCGCATGGTCGTCATGGTGAACGGCGCGGTCGAACAAGAGATCAACGTGACCTCGACCGTCGAAGCGAGCTACGTGGTGAATTTGAATCTCGTCGCCGGCTCGCATGACGTCGTGCTGCTCTTCGATAACGACGGCATGGAGACCGTAGGCGCGACGACCTACGACCGTAACCTCATCGTGCGCAATCTGACCTGGACGGGCCTACCGCCGGGCCCCGCCGCCCCCACCGGCAACGCCTGCCTGCAAAAGGTCTTTACGGAAATGAGCGCGCGCCTGTTCCGCATGGGTGATGGCGAAGCGGAAATCGCCGCGCAAGCCACGCGGATGGTGAGCTTGGTGAATGACGCCAATATTCTGCAACGTGGCCTTGGGGACGCGGTCGTGTCGCTGCTGATGGATCCGCGTTTCATGCTCGTCCGTCACGCGGCGAACGACGGCAAACTCACCGAGTTCGGACTCGCGTCGAAGTTGTCTTTCCTGCTGTGGCAGTCGGTCCCGGACGAGACCTTGCGCGCGGAGGCCGCCGCCGCCCGCCTGTCCGACCCGGCCGTCCTCAAAACCCAAGTGAAACGGATGCTGAAGGACGACCGCGCCAAACGTTTAGCCTCGGTTTTACGTAAAGAATGGTTGGGTCTCGCGAGTTTCGAAAGCGCCACCTTCACGGGTCTTTCGACGGCCTTGCAAAATGCTTACACCACCGAGACTTCGATGTTCCTGGAAGATCTGATCCAATCGGATCGTCCGCTGAACTGGCTTTTGGAATCGAAGCAGACCTTCGTGAACAAAGAGCTCGCCGAGATGTACGGGCTGAGCTTTCCCGCCGGAACCCCCGCGAACCAATTCGTCGCGCTCTCCACCGTAGGCACCGTCCGCCAGGGGATCCTGACCCACGCCTCGGTCCTCGCGGCCACCGCGGGCGGCACCACGGTCACGCACCCCGTCCGTCGCGGCGTCTGGATCCAAGACCGTATCCTTTGCGAAAAACCGCCGCCGCCCCCGCCCGGCATCCCCGCGCTGCCCACCGACGTGACGAACGAAGGTTCGATCCGCGCGCGCCTGGAAGTGCATACGAAAACGGCCTCCTGCGCGGGCTGCCACCAGAAGATGGACCTCTACGGGCTGGGGATGGAGAACTTCGATCCCTTCGGCAAATGGCGCGAGCGCTACCACGACAACTCGGTGGTCGAATCCTACGGATCGGACCGCAAAGCCGGCCTGGAATTCGCGAACTCGCGCCAGCTGGTCGAGCAGCTTCCCAAAGTGAGTCAGGCGCATTCCTGCATCGCCCAAAGTTTAGTCCGTTTAGGTGAAAATCGGCCCGCAAACTCCTACGAGAAGTGCGCTTCGAGCCACACGGGCTATATCGCGTTCAACTCGGGGACCGTCTTTTCCGATTATGTTTACGAGCTGGTGTCGAGCCCGAATTTCTCGATGCAGGCGGAGTGAGGAATCTATGACCATCCATCGTCGACAATTTCTAAGAGGGAGCGGCGCCGTTTTGCTGCTGCCATTTCTTGAGAGCTTGATCGGCGAGCGCGCCTACGCGCAAGCGGCGAACACCAAACGTTTCGTCACTTTGTACATGCCCAACGGAACCGCCCTTTACCACAACCAAGGCGCCAACTGGTGGGCGCGCAACGCGGGTGACTTCAGCGCGATGCCGTCGCTCCCGCCGATCTTCAGTCCCTTCGCTTCGCAAATGAATGAAGTGACGCTGCTGCGCGGACTGCGCAACAACGAAGCCTTCCGCACGCCCTTCGGCGGCGCCCACTCGGTCGGGATCTCGGGCTTTCTCACCTGCGCGCACGCGACCTCGAACGAAACGACCTGCACGATCCAAGGTGACTCCATCGACTGGTTGATGCGCAATTCTTTGGGCGCCAAAGATCCGATCGTCATCTCGGGCGGAGGCTCGGCCGACATCCGCGCGGATTCGACCGCCTATCCTTACGGAGAATACGTCAGCTACAAAGACCGCAAGGGCGTCAACGGAATCAAAAACCCCGTGGCGCTCGCGACGACCTTGATCGGCGCGACCGCGGTCGCCACCGACATGGCCCTGGCCCGTAACCCCAGCGTGCTCGATTCGCTCACCGCCTCGATCACCCGGTTGAACACGCGGCTGACGGCGTCGGATCGCGCGAAGCTCGACGACTATTTGACCTCGCTTCGCGAACTCGAAGTCAAAATGAAGGCGACCCCGCCGGTCGTGCCCGCTGGCTGCACCACGGCCCCGAGCATCGCGAACACCCTGAACAACGAAGACTTCTATTGCAATGGTCTGGATTTCCCGGAGCGCCTGAAAGCGTTCATGGACCTGATCGTCTTCGCTTTCAAATGCGATATGCACCGGATCGTCACTCTGAATTTCGACGCCGAGACGGCCAGCCGTCGCTTCCGCGGCAAGATCCCAACTTCGCTGTTGTATAACGGCGTGCAACTCAACGACGAAGAGAATCACATCGACGTCGCCCACCACGAAGGGCAAGCCATCAAAAACGATCGCTGCATCAGCCGCGACCGCTTTTACCTGAGCTATCTGTTCTATCTGATGGATCGCCTGCGCTCGTCCACGGACGCGGCCGGGGTTCCCCTTCTGGACAACACCTTGATTCTTTCCGGCTTCGGCGTGGACGAAGGCAATCACACGGCGGCCGGTTACGACATCAATCTTTACGGCCTACCGGTCATGCTCGCCGGAGGTAAGAACCTCATGCGCACGGGCCGCCAGCTGCACCAGCCCGCCGGCACCGACCTGCGCGGCCTGCACCTGGCGATCATGCAGCGCCTGGGTCACAACGTCACGAGCTTCCAGGGCCACAGCTCGGCCATCAATCTCGGCTAATATTGAAGCGAAGGCGCGGCTGGTCTCTGGCCACGCGCTAAGGCGCGTGGACAGCCTCGCAGCGCCCGCCGCCGGCGCGGCGGACGGTGGCCGAGGCGTCGTAGGCGCCGTCCATCAGGGCCGCGCGGTTGTGGCGGTCGACCGTTTCGCGGTGGACGATGTCGTTCGTGCGCTGGGTGTCCTGAACGCGCAGACCTTCCGCTTCGCGACCCGAAATCGTTTTCACCGTGCGGTTCTCTTCATTCGCGCCCTGGAAGAAGCGGTCCAGTCCCAAACGCGCACTCACCGACTTCAGGTACGAAAGACCTTTCGCGTCCGCCTCTTTCAGATTCAGCTTCGCTTTAGCCTGAACCTTCGCCGCTTTCACGCCCTTCTCGATCTCACCGGCATCAAAGCCGCGGGCGGACGACGTGAAAAGTCCCATTCGGGTTTTCAAACCGAAGATGTGCTCGCGCAATTTCGCCGCCATCAGCTCGGTCGCCGTATTCACCCGCTCATTCCGACGCAGCGGCATGAAAAAGCCGACCCAGTCGATATTGCGATCGGCCATCATCTCGGCCTCGGCGACCAAGCGGACCAGATGATTCAGCACCGTGGGATGCACGGTCGCCTCGAAGCTATTGAGTCGGCTGGAGAGGAGTTCCTTTGACGCGCGCATCTTGCTCAAAAGCTCATCGGACTTCAAACGTCCCCAGGATTTGTCGCGCAAAAGCACCTGCTCGTGGGCCAGGTCCGCCAGCATCGCGTCGACCGCGAGTCCCAGCATCCGCTCATACGACTCACGGATGCGGCCCGACGAACTTTTGATCTTGGCCGCGATCTCGACGAAAGCGTTCGCCTTCGCGGTCATGGACTGCGACATCAAAAGCGCCGTGTAGAATTCGTTCGCGTTCAGCCCCGCGTTCGCATCCCCGAGGGCGCCCGCGGGCACCGTCAGGCCGAAGGCCCGCCCCTGCATGGGATCAAGAGTTTCGCGGATTTCCAAACGCCCCACGCGCCAGCGCTTCAGAAGCCCCGTTCCGAGCAGACCGTTGTTCGCCGCCTCGGGTTTGAAGTCGGCGACCACCACGAAACGGCGGTCCGGAAAGCGCGACCGCAAAGCGTCCGCCAGACGTTTCGCCCGACGCGTGACCGTTTTTTCCTTCGGCTGACCGAAGAAGTAAGGGCGCGCGATCTCGACCGAGCTGAACGCTTTCGTATAATCCTGGCCCGCCGCTTTGGCGAGATCCGCCGGGGACTGCGCGTTTTTGATCGCGTCCATCATTTGTCCCAAGGAATCGTAGTTCTTCACCACGCTGCCGTCGACCGGCACGAGGTGATCGCCCAGCAGTCCGCCGCGCGGATTTTCACCCATGACCAGAAAGTTCGCGCCCTTTTCGCTGATCGACGAAATCAGATCGCGACGACGGAGCAGATCGTTCGCACGTTCGGTTTCACCCGTCGTATTTTTGTAGTCGTCCGCCAAAAGGACGAAGGTCCCCTTTTTGAAATCGTCCGCCAAGGTCGAGCCGTTATTTACGGCCTCGGTCAACGCGAGCGTCGAATAGTAAGAAAGATCCCACACGGCGACCTTTTGCCCCAAATGACCGGCCGCCTCGGTGATACGCTGAATGACCTGGCGGGGCGTTCCCGAATTCACGACGAGCAGCACCTGTTCGTTGTTGTAACGGTACGTCTGACTGACCCGCAACTCCACGTTGCGCGCCTGAATCGCGCGCCCGTCCAAGTTCAGTCCCGCGCGAAAAACGCTCGAGGTGAACGGATCAGCCGTCGCCGGCACTTGGACTTTTCCCTCCAGCATCAAGCTGCCGCCGGGATCCAAGCTCAGAAGCTGTTGCAGGATCGGTCCCGAGAACTCGAGGACCTGTCCTTGAATCGCGAATTTGATTTTCGCGTCGGGATTATCGTACATCTCTTTGCCGCTGAAGTTGCGGTCAAGTTCGACGCTCAGATCGCGACGGCCCTGGGCGTTCACCCCCAAAGGCAGACTCGAAATATTTTTGATCCGAATCAGGAAGCGGCCGCTTTCGCCGGCCGCGAGCGATCGCGGCACTTCGACGGGCTCGATCTCGACGGGGAAGGTCAGCTGCACCTCGCGCGGACGGTCGAAACGTTCAAAGGGCCGATTCACATCGGGGACGAACGCTTCGTGGCGAACGGTGTCGCGCACCCGCCAGCGCTCTTCACCCACGGTGAACGCCGATTCTTTCACCGTGAAGCTGAGCCGTCTTTCAAAAACGTGCTCTTCGCCCGGCTGCAGGGATTTTTCCAGAACCAGCTCTTCGCCGTTCGAGATGAAATACTCGCCGTTTTTCAAAGTCAGAAAAGTTTTCGAGTAAGCCGGCGTCGGCATCTGCCCGGTGTTTTTCACGCGGATTTCGGCAACCGTGATTTTTTCGCTGGGCTCGAGCACGCCGTTCTGGTGACCTTCGATGATTTTGAAATCTTGCAATTGTAGATCGAAGGCTTCGCGGTAACGCGACGTCGTTCCGTCTTTCTCGACGACGGCGATCTCGAATTTTCCTTCTTTACCGTCCTGACCGTCCAGCAGCGTGGACGAGGGCGTCAAGCCGCCACTGCCGCTCCAGCCATCCGAGCCGCCCGGATTCGAGCGGGTTTCGCGAATGTCCTCGCGGTGGGTTTTGCCTTCGCTATCGGTCCATTCACGGGTGCCGGTGACTTCCGTCCACGTATGCGAGCTTCCGCCCTGTCCCGCGTGCCCGCCCGAACCGGGACGACCATGCGCGCCTTTTTCACCGCCGACGCCCGGACGGATATCTTGTTTCACCAGCAGAAGTACCGCCGTATCCTGGGCGCGCATTCGGAGTTCGATCTCGGCGCCATTTCCGCCGTCCGCTCCGTCCGAACCATGCCCGGCATCCCCACCGCGACCGCCGTTTCCGCCGTCGGTTCCGTGGCCCGATTCGGTCGCGTTCCAACCGTCACCGCCGCGACCGCCGTCTTGACCGTCGCCGCCCCAACCTCCGCGGCCGCCGTTGCCGCCACGACCGACCAAGCTGATGACGCCCGCGTTCTGCACGTGAAAGGTCTCGCCCACGCGTTGAGGTGAACTTCCGGGCTTTTGCATTTCGCCGCTGAGGATGACTTCGCCGCGCGCGGCCTCCAGATGCGCTTGCACGCGCAGCCGTCCCGCGTTCTCTCCACGCTCGGCGAGTCCCGCATCCCCACCGTCGGCGCCGTGGCTTCCGCTTGAGCCCGCCGAGCCGCTGGCCGCCGAACCCGAGTACGAATAACCATGGGCCGCGTCCCGACCGTGTCGGCCCGAAACATCGAGCTGGATTTGTCCGTAGGCGGGAGTATTGACAAGGAGGCTTGAGGCGATGAGGGATCTGAGCAGCGGCTTCATGGGAGTTCTCCTGAAGCCGAAGAAAAGCAATCCCGACACCTCGGGGGGCGTCGTTCGAACTTCAAGGAACACGCGGTTTTACGACAGACCTTAAGACGGGTTTTAGAGGGCCGTTCTGGTCGAGCGGCCCGCAGGTGTCTAAACTTTGGACGTTTTGGTTATTCGGGGCATTCCCAGCCGAGTTCTTTCAGTTTCCCCATGAACTCGTGCGCTTTCGTGCTGCAATAGGATTCGTCGGCCTTCGCCGAGTAAAGGACCTTTTCTTCGCCGTTTTCTTTCGTGTACTTCACTTCGCAGGGCGCTTTCTTCCCGGCTTCAAGCTCCACGATGTTGACTTTGCGTTCGAGTTTTCCGGATTTGCAAAGATGCTCGCCGTCCGCGGCCATCGCCAAATTTGCGGTCAAAAACAAAATCGTCGCCAGTGTCAGTCGTAACATGGAGCCCTCCGAGGCTGTCGTGGTGAACACGTCCTCACGCTAAAGGGAGCTCCCCCAAAAGTAAAGTCAGGGGGACTGGCGCACCGCGAATGCGCCACTTAGGGTCTTTCGACCCACCGACCCCCGCGGCAGACCATCCGTTTATAGCGAATGCGTTCGGACGGACTGGCGTTATGTTCGGTCCACGTTTCGAGTCGCCCCTCGCGACAGCGCGTTTTCGGATTGTAGATATACGCGGCGCGCTCCTCGTCGGTCATATAACTTCCGTTGCGACACGTCCGCACTTGTAGAACCTGCTCGCCGCTGGCATCGGGGAATGTCACACCTTGGCGACGTCCCTCCTCGCAACCATAGCGCGGAGCTTTCGTTGCGTTCGCGGCCAGGAGTCCGCCGCCGCCGCTGCCTTTACCACCCACCGCCTGCGCGAAGGCCGTGGCCGGGCTTTGAATCCAAATCGCGAAGGCCATCGTCATCATGACAAAAAACCAGTGTCCCATGTTACTCCTCGTCGCCCGACTTCGCGACCGGCGGTTTCTTTTCCAATTCAATGACTCCGGTATGCGTCCACGAGAACACGCAGTCCCGGGCCGCGCCTTCGGCCTTCGAGGCCGCGTAAAGTTCCTTGAGCCCCGAGTTCACCTTCGACACGAAGTTACGAATGAGCGTGCGGTTCGTGACCAGCGACAGCGTATCGAACTCGTAGGATTTATTCTGGGACAAACGCGAGACGATACAGACGGTCATCGCGAGATACTCTTGAATGTCGATATCGCCGAGCTCCAGATAATCGAACTGCGCCTGAATGTTGTTCCCGTCCAGGGTCCACAATCCCGCATCGAACAAGCGGCGACTGTAAAGTTCGATCTTACGTTCGGTCAGGCCGAGTTTCTGCGCCGCCTGCAACAGGGGACGCAACTGACCTTCGAATCCGGGCAGTAAACAGAAAAGTCCGAACTCATAGTCCTGACGAATCTGGTGAATGACTTCGGCGTGATTGATTTCGGCGGCACTTTTGGTCGAAAGACTGAGTTCCGTCTGCATCGTCACGTCCCCAGCAGTTCGATGATCCGCAGCAGGGATTCCCGCTTCGGACTTTTTACGCGGCCAATTTTGGCGAGGATCTTGGAATCGTCGATGCTCTCGTCGTCGAAGGACGTCGGCGTGACGTTCACCCCTTTGATCTGATCAAGACGATGCCGCAACGACTGACGCAAATCGACTCCGAGAATTTCGAGCAGACGCACCAAACGATCCGTGCGCATTTCAACTTTTCCAGAGAAGTAGAGATTCATCTGACTGGGCTTGAGATTGAGGTGCGCGGCCAGATCGCGCTGCTTGATGCCGACTTCGCGGCAGATCTCCCGGACGAGCGACATGACTTCGTCGGACGTCGGGCTCTGAGTTTCTTGTCCCCTCAATTGACTCATGTGATCGCCCTTAGAAACTTTCTCGGTTTCCAGCAAGCCATTCCCCCCTTCACAATGTAACCAATTCTGAAGATGCCCATTTTGCCCCTTATCAAATCCGGCAATCGCCGGAAAAGACTCAGGAAAATGCAAACGTCACGAAGTCCTATCTAGCGAAAGTAAATGGCCACGTGAACCCACGCCGCGAAGAAACAGAAATCAACGATGGCGTGAACCTGAATTCGTGATGAGATTTTTTTGGACATAAAAAAAACCGCGACCTGAATCAGGTCGCGGTCTTTACGCGTTCACTACGCTTTCATCTCTGAAAAGAGATTAACCGCGGGGAACCCATTTTCCAGCTTTGCAGACAGTGCCGATTTCCGGAACGTGGTCGCCGTACGAGCCAGCCTTCTCGGGGTAGTAGTCAGTTGCGCGAGCGCGACCGAACGAACCTTCTTTACATTTGTTCTTCGGAACGCGGACGTAAGCAGCGCGCTCTTCAGCGTTCATGTACGAACCGTTTTTGCAAGTACGGAACTCAGTGTACGAGCGATCGCCCGAAGCATCGTACTTAGTCACGGTACCGCGTGCGCCTTCAACGCAACCTGTGCGGGGCTTGTAAACGTAAGCCGCTTTTTCTTCGTCGTTCATGTAAGTGCCGTTTTTGCAGATACGTGCTTCATTGTAAGTGCGGTCGCCCGAAGCGTCGTACTTTGTGATGTAGCCACGTGCGCCTTCTTTACAAGCTGCCATTGCTGCGGTTGCTGCGATTGTTGTGATCGCGAATGCCAAGATCTTTTTCATTTTTCCCCTCCAGCGGGTGTTTGTTTAGGGTTGTTTCCCGAGGAAGGTTTGTATGCTTGTGAACGCCCGCGCGCAAACGGGTGCGCGCCGCTTTAGAATCAACGTTTTCCGTAATCGTCGTGAACACGAATTGAGAATCGGGCGAAATTCCACGCGGATTCAAAGAAAAGTTCACGATGGCGTGAAGCGGTGGAGTTCGTGATCGCGAAGCGGCAGGCTTAGTGCTTCGCGATCTCAAGAATTTCGGCGCCGAATCTTTCGATCTTCACCGGGCCGAAACCATTCACGCTCTCGAGTTCCTTCAAGGACTGCGGCGAGCGGCGCGCGAGTTCGCGTAGCGTCCGATCACTGAAGATGACGAACGCGGGGACATCCAACTCCGAAGCGCGTTTCTTGCGCCAGTCGCGCAGAAGTTCGAAGCGGAGCTGCTCACTCGCACTGAGCGGAAGCGCGTTCGAGTTCTCTTTCGCGGTGGATTTTTTCTTCCGCAGACGAACGCCGCCGCCAAGTCCCGTGATCTCTTCGACGGGGGGAGGCGCCATCCGGCGATTCGATCCGGGCTCGCAGGTGTCGCAGTGACCGCAACGCTGGATCCGCTCGGCATCTTGATAGTAGGTCAAAATCTCGGCGTGGCGACATTCACCGCCGTCGATGTAGTTTACGAGCGCGTTCAAAGTGTTCCAGCGATTTTGTTTGATATCGCTGGCGGCGTCGCTGGATTGAATGAAAAAGCTTTGCAGCCCTTTGTCCTTCGGCGCGTACAAAAGCAAACAGGTCGAATCCATGCCGTCACGCCCCGCCCGCCCCATCTCTTGATAGAGGGCATCGATATTCGCCGGCATATTGAAGTGCACGACCAAACGCACGTCCGGATGATCGATTCCCATCCCGAAAGCGTTGGTGGCCACCAAAATACGGACGTCCCCGCGGTCGTAACGTGCTTGGGTTTCGGTGCGGGCTTCGGACGAGAGCCCCGCATGGTAGAACCCGACCTCCGGAAACTCACGACCGAGCTCTTCGGCGACGGCCTCGGTCACCTTGCGGGTGCCGCAGTAAACGAGAATGCGTCCACTTGGATTCTGCCGGAGCGCCGACTTCAGTCGGCGCATCTTATCGTCTTCGCCACCGCAGGTTTCGACCTGATAATAAAGGTTCTTACGGTAGAACCCGTGAACGTGGCGAACGGGACTTTGTAATTTCAAAGTTCGCGCGATGTCCCTTAACACCAACGGGGTCGCCGATGCGGTCAACGCCAAGACGGGAACATCCGGACGCAGATCTTTCAACAAACCGAGCGCCGCATACTCCGGGCGAAAATCATGTCCCCACTGCGAAACGCAGTGGGCCTCGTCGATCGCGAAAAGACCGATCTGACGTTCCTTGATCCAGCTTTGGAAACCCTCTTTCGAGGTCCGCTCCGGCGAAAGGTAAAGCACGTAGGTGCCGCCCTTTTGGATGTCGGCGAAGATCTCGCGCTTCTCGTCCGCCGTTTGCCCGGAATAAAGCGCGCCCGCCGCAATCCCCTTCCGCCGCAGATTCGCGACCTGATCTTTCATCAGGGCGATCAGGGGTGAAATCACGATCACCAGTTGGCCAAGCGCGACCGCCGGATACTGAAAGCACAGCGACTTCCCGCCCCCCGTCGGTAGCACGGCCAGGACGTCCCGCTTCTCCAGGATGGAGCCGATGATTTCTTTCTGACCGCGCCGGAATTCGGACAGTCCAAAGTGCGAAATGAGCAAAGATTCCTGGGGAATGATCATGAGGGGCCCAGTGTGCAATACCCGGCCCCGATTGGGAAAGCGTGAACGAACGCGACGCCTTGCTTCAGCTTACTTCGAGCTGACGGCTTGACCGTCAACGGCGACTCCGCGGCCGCGGGACTTCTTCGGCGTTTGGGCGGCGGATTCCGCCGCGTGCCGGTTTTTAGGCACCAGCTCAAAATAAGGTCCGATGACCGCATTCAGACGTTGCAAAGTGAGTTTCGCCTTCTCGCCCTCAAACCAGCACTCGAGCTTGCTTTGGGCCGGACCGCGGTCGTCTTTATAAGTGAAGTTCAAGGTGACTTTCGTTTTCGTGAGCTGGTCCGACTTCAAAGTCTGGATGCGCCCGCGCGCCTCCGTCTTCAAATAGTCGCTCACGTTGTCCTTCAGTTTGCCGATCCACTGCGTGCGGTGCGTGCTTAAACCCGCGCGAATGTCGGCGGGATTACGCCCCTTCATTTTTTGGACGTCCCCCCAGTATCCCCACACGTGCATCGTGATCGCCTGCTCGACGGAACTGATCGTCGAACGCGGCAGCTGCGTGTAGGGCTCGGCCAGGAAGGCCAGGCGTAGCTTTTCTTTCAGGTCTTCACGTTTAAATACGGGACCCGCGAGGTCATCAACATCCACCACTTGATCGAAGATGTTTTCCGCCGCCGGGCGCAGCTGATTCAGGAAGCCGATCATATCGAAATCCGGAGCGTCCGTTTTCACGTGCACGCTTTCGAGAGCCTGGGCGGGAAAGCTTTGCTCGCCATTCAGCTTCTTCTCGGATTTCAAGACTTCAAAATGACATTTGTCGAAAACGGGTTTGGAGCTCATCGCCTCGAAGCTCGAAGCTTCCATATCGGCCGTCCGCGCGTCTTTCAACGCCACGCCCAGACGGCTCACGAGTAAATCACCGCGACGAATCGTTTCGCCACGCTGAACGGGAACAGAATCCTCGGCATCTACGGATTCGGCGAATGAAGTCACGCCGGTCGAAGCGATGCTCAAGAGCGTGGCGATGAGTATCGAAACTCTCATTGAATTTCCCCCGAATAAACGTCTTACCAGAATAGCTGAATCACCATCGGTTTCCTAGATTTGCACCATTCCGAGATCGTGAATGAGACATGAAAAGCACCGCCCTTGCACTATTCCTATGTAACGGACGCGAAGTCTTTGAAAACGAGGTTTGGAATGTCGAACACGTTGACAAGTTTCAGAGGTAAAAAGTCACCGACCATCTTTCGGACAGCGGTGATCACGATGTTGACGGTACTGATCACCAGTGCGTTCTCGGGCGCGAATTGGTTCGCGTATTTTAACGAGACGGAGGATCGCCTCAACGTGAGTCATGCGGACGATCAACTCACCGGAATGAGCTGCCTGACGGCGACGAATTATTTTCTACCGCGCGCGGAAGACTTCCGCTGTCGCGATCAAGATAAAATCACCGTGCGCCTTGGTGGACCGAAGTCGAAAGCCACCGCGCGGATCTGCCCTTCGGCGAAGGCCGAAGCCGTGATGCAGGGTTCACTACAAATCGTGCGCGGCGAGCAGCGCTACATTTACCGTTATAACGGTAGTTCCGAGCGGGTGAACTCGGGCTGCGCGACGACGACCGGCGCGGCGGGCGTCTGCCTGACTCCCTACATTCACGTCGCCGCGGATCCTCGCCACCATCGCATGGGCGATATCTTGCGCATCCCGCAGCTGAAGGGCGTCCTTGTCCCCCATCCCGATGGCGGACTGATGCCCCATCCGGGATACGTGATCGTGGCCGACACCGGCGGCGCCATCAAAGGCGAAAACCGCTTCGATTTCTTCATCGGGGAAATGGCTTGGGACTCGCCCCGCAATCCTTTCGGTCCCGCGGGCTTGGCCATGACGGACGATCGTCATTGCATTCTGGGATTCAAAAAGATCCGTGGGGATTCGTCGATGGCCGGTTACGTTCAGGCGGGCATCAATGAGCTCTTAAAGTCGCCCTCGACCCAGGAACGTTTGGCCGGCAACTAAGCTTTCGTTTTCGTCCGCTCTTCTTTTTCCGTCGCCGTCAGGGTCGCGCCCGTCGACGCGGTTGCGCCGGTCGCTTCCGCCGGCGCGACTTCAACTTTCTTCTTTTCGACTTTGTCTTTCGGATCAGACTTCTTGTCGGATTTCTTCTCGCTCGCCCGCGTTTCTTTTTTGGTCTCGGGCTTTTCCGCTTCGGCCGGCTTGGCTTCCGCCGCGGGTTTCAACTTCTCGGGCACCTCGAGCGCCAGATTCGGCGGGTCCAGGGGACGCTTGAAGCTCGCCCGGTACGCTTTCCAGATCAGCGAAGCCTCTTTGGGTTTCTTCAAAAGTGTGCCCAGCCACAGCCAGAACCACTCGTTGAAGATCCCGAACTCGAACATGATGCTCTGACCGCGATTACGCAACTTTCGCCGCGAAACCCAGAAGCGATTGCGATTGTACAAAAAACGCGTCATGAAGGGATCACGACGGCTGAATCCTTTGCGGTGGTGGATGACCTCGGTCGCTTCATCCAACTGGAGCATCTCGCCGTCCTCGCGCAGACGGATCGACAAGTCGACGTCCTCCCAAATGCTTCCGATCGTTTCATCAAAACCGTTCACCTTTTCGAAGGCTTGCTGATGAATCCAGAACGCCGTACGCGGAACGTAAGGCTGCAAGATCGCGTTCTCGAACGAATTCCAGAAGTGATCGGCTTTGGTGCAGTAGTAATGCTTCGCCATATCGAGATCGCAAGCCCCGCCCATGGAGTTCATGACTTCGACTTTGCGTTTGTAGATCTTCACGGCCGCGAGGCACGGCTCAAACGGCGGCCCCTTCGGGAAGTGCACGAGCGTCGTATCTTGGGTCAGAAAAAGAACCCACGGCTGAAGTGAAAACGCCGCACGAATTCCCGCGTTGGCGCCCGCCGCGAAGCTCTCATTTTCATTCAAGACGACGTGGTGGAAACGTGGATAACGATGACGTAAATCGGCGACCACCGCCGGATCGCTTCCGTTATGAACGACGAAGATCTGTTTGTCGGGAAATTCGCGCGTCTTCACGGCCTGAATCGACTTGATGCAGTCGACGGTCTGTTCGATTTGATTGTAAGTCAAAATGACGATGGCAAATTTCAATGTGGCTCCAACTTCCATTTTCCTCAAGATGCGGTGAAAGTTGAAGGACTTCAGGTCAAGACCGGACCCCTGGACCACGGTCGGGCGATCTTATTGATTCATTGCCTGGGTTGAAGTCCAAGGCCGGTGGAAAGTCTCGCCCTTCATCTTGATCCTCCTGTCGCAAGTCGACGGCTTCGCGGCCACCACGACGCAAACCTTCTGCGGAAAACGCGACGGCACCGCCGGCAACGCGATGCTCGTCGATTCGCAAAACCGCGAGGTCGTCACGCTCGCGGTCCAAGGTGACGGCGCGGGCTTGCTCGAAGAAACCGATCGCCTCATCGGCAAAAATTCGGGACGCCGGGGCGAATCCGGAACGCAAGACGGCGAACGCTACTGCGTGACCGCAGAGCTGGATGCGCGCGAGGAAGTATCCAAAATCATCAAGGCCTGGCACCAACCCAAAGCGAAGAAAGGGGACCCACGGAAAATGGAACTCGCGAAAGCCTCCGAGCTTAGAAATTGGTATTTGAAGGACGAGGCGACGCTCGCCTTCAACGATCTGGATGGGTCCGCCAAAACGACGTTCCTGTTTCAACTCCGCGACGGCTCGGCCCTCCTCGCCAGTTTCGGCTGGGGCGTGCGTCCGGGGGCGAAACCCGCCTTCGAAAAAGCGGTCTGGCTGCAGAACGGCGAAACCCAACCGATCGAAGCGCGGCTTCAGTACGATCTCGCACGCGTGAGCGGAACTTTCGTTTCTGGAAAACGGAATCTGACAGTGGATCTGACTGAGGTGGCGCGCATCGAAGACCCGCAAGCACTCCGCGACCTGCCGCTCAAGATCGTGCACCCGAAGTAAAGAAGCTAAGACCGCGCGTTAGGAAATGTGACGCCGGTTGCGGGCCAGCAGCCACGTCAATCGCACGAGGGCCACGACGATGAAGAGCTTCACCGCCGTATAGCTAACGAAGGTCAAAGCCGCCATCGTGGCGGGCGCAGTGGGAGCGGCGGCTGCAGGCGCTCCCAAAGATTGCACCCGCGCCAAAAGATCGTTCACGGCGAAGTCGGCGACCAAACCCAGCGACAACGCGACCAGGGCGTAGAAGAAATAGTTCCGCTCGACCGCCGAGAATTCCGACCAACGTTTCAAAGCCAGATGCGCGCCCGCCGTCACGATCAGGCTGATCAACAAAGTTCCAAGATCCATCAACGACAGATTGAGCGACATACTTTATTCTCCACTGCGAATTTCGAGATAACGAAGGCCGTCGGTTTGAATTCCCACGGTGGCAAGCGGCCAAGCGCGGGTGATCGGGCCCGGCAAAATGCCGCGAAAGATCCCGAGGACCTCGCCTTGCGCGTTCAGTACGGGGCCACCGCTCATCCCCTCGGCGCCGTCGTTGGACATGAAAAGCGAATAGATTCCCGCGCGCGCGAAGGAGTACTTCTCGGGCGGAAGATTCTCCGCTTTAAGCACTTGATTGAATTCCGCATTCCCCATCAGCGCCCCCAGGGTCCAGCGAAAGCTCGCGCCGTCCGAGTCGGCGGCGCCCATCGAGGCGCGCGAGTCGGTTTGGCGCGGATATCCCGCGATGTAGGTGGCCTCACCCGGTTGCGCCGGGGTTTTGGCCCACGGGAGCGCGGGGCGATCCACGCGGGGGCCGAGCAAACGAACCGCATCGTCCGCGAGCACGCAGCCCGCGCTGCGGGGCCCGTCACCTTCGGTCACATGCGCGACCTCCATGCGAAAATCCGCCTCGTCGACCAGCAGCGTGCCGCGGTGGTCGTACACGCGCGCGCGGATCGTGGAAGTTTTCAGTCGCTCGCGGAAATTCACGCCTTCGATTTGCGCGCGGTACTTTTGGTGGCGGACCCAAGCGTCCACCAGATGGCAGTTCGTCCAAAGCGCGTCCTCTTTGCGCCGGTCACGAAAGGCCGTGCCCTCGACGAAAGAAAGCGGAATCGAACAGTCCTCGAGTTTCGAGTTCACGCAGTCGGCGATCTCTTGTCGTCCCGCCGCGGTCAGCAAGGTCGCCGTGAGCAGCGCCGGGGCCTCGGCGCGTTTCACCGTCAGGTAGTAAGGAAAATAAATTTTCAGGATCGAGGCCTCGGCCCGGCGGACGGGTTCCGGAACGGCCTCACCGCCCGCAGGCTGAAACCCCGGAAGAGCGAAGGCCGGCACCGTCAGAAATAGAACGAGAAATCCCCACATGATGCGCGACCTTACGCATTCCATCGCGAGCGGGCGAGACGGAAATCGGCGCGCCGACAAATTTTCAGGGGCGGATTTGATTGCCTGCGCCGAGGTTTTTCGCTAAACCCACGGAATTACTTAAGTCATGAGCGCGACCGACCCCATAGTTCAACTGGATAGAACAACGGTTTCCTAAACTGTAAATCCCCGTTCAAGTCGGGGTGGGGTCACCAACCTCACGCTCACGGTACGCGAAACCACAAGTCGAACAGCAAGTGCAGCCGACCGCTTTCGTCCCGCACGACGCTTTTCATCGCGGTGAGATTCCCGAATCGGTCGTACTCCATGTAGTTCGCGTCGTAGTTTAAGTCGATGAGTTCAATCCCTTTCTTCGCGAGCGGCCAGAGTTCATGAGGTTCGGCAATCGCGTTTCCATCCAAGTCGCTCCAAAGACGCAGCTTCGCGAAGACCTCATCCTGCGCCGTGATGACGCCGTCGCCGTTCGAGTCATGTTTACGGAGCGCTTCGTAGCCGTTGATCGCGAACGTTCCGTCCGGACCGTAAGTGTTGTTGCCGAAAAGCTCGTCCACCCCATTCACTTCGCCCTTTTCATTCGGCAGGGTGATGAACATAGAGCTCGTCTTTTTCAACCAACTGATCATGAGCTTCGTGTGCGGCTCGGGGACGGACCTTCGACCGGCGATATCGAACCACCGCCCGTCACGTAACGGATCCGTCAGCTCGAATGCGCGAAAATCCGCCTCTTCAGCAAACGCGATCAGCAGGGGTGACATGCACTTGCCTTGCATGAAGAGCGGGTTGGCTTCCACCGACTTTCCATTTCCGACGTTCGCGCAAAGTGGGAGCGTGGACATATCGACACCACCGCCCGCCGTCCCGTAGTCCAGACCCCCCGTCGGATTCGACGAAGAGGGGGTCGGTACGTAGCTTTGGTAGTTCGTATACGAGTCCCCGCCCCCACCGCCACCCATCGAGGTGATCGCGCCGATCGCTCCCAAAAAGATGCCGAAAAGCGCCGCGGAGTTATGCGTATTGGGCTTTGTTGTCGTCGTGATGATCACGGTCGGCGGCACGTACCAGTTCGGCCCTTGCGCGACGCCGTTTTCAACCGAGACTTGTCCTTGCCCCATTCCCGCGCCCACGGGAATCACGCCCGAGCCGGGGCCGAAAATGTTCGGCTCACTGATGATGATGACCGCTTCGCCGTTGGGGCCCGTGATGGGAATCGCCCCCTCTTGGTCCACGCCGTCTTCAAGCGCGCGCAGCTTTTTCGTCGCTTTATTGATGAAAATGTAGGTGCCTTGACCGCCGAAAACCGATTGATCCCGCAGCACCTGCGCCTTCGATTCCGGATCGACAAAATTGAAACTGCGTCCACAATTCTGAAAGAAAAATGAAAGCGCCACGACGGCGAGCGCCGTACTCCGATTCGTCCCCATATCCTTACCCCCCAAAATCCATCCCGTGGAGGAGCTCGTTGCAAGCGGCGCACCGGGCTCAGGAGGCCATGAGACATCCGCGGCAGCGCGAGCGTCTACCGGGAGCTGCGCAGATGTCGTAAAGCTGAACGCCCCACACAAAATAAAAAAGGGACCCGGAGGTCCCTTTTTCTTCACGATTGAATTTTTGCGACGATCAATCGTCGTCGCCTTCTTCATCGTCCATGGTGCCGAGGTTGTACTTCTCGACCCGGTAACGCATAGATCGGAAAGTAATGTGAAGAAGCTTCGCGCCCTTCTTCTTGACCCCGCCCGCGGCGTGAATCGCCTTAATCAGCAGTTCCTTTTCGATTTGGCCCAGGACTTTATCCAGATCAATACCGTCGGTGCCGATTTCGATTTCATTCGATGAAGCCATCTTACGGCCCGTGGGCGTATTCACGATCGGGGGCAAGCTCTCGGGCAGGATCGTCGCGCCGCCTTCGAGGGCGACCGTACGCTCGATGATGTTCTCGAGTTCCCGGACGTTACCGGGGTATTCGTACTTTTTCAGAATCTCCATCGCTTCGACCGAGATCCCTTGAACCTGCTTACCCAGACGCTCATTGTACTTTTTCAGGAAGTGATTCGCCAGAAGGGGAATATCTTCTTTACGCTCACGCAGACCGGGCGTCTTGATGTTGATGACGTTCAGACGGTAGTAAAGATCCTGACGGAAGGTCCCTTCCTTCACCATGTCTTCAAGATCGCGGTTCGTCGCCGCGATAATCCGCACGTCGACTTTGATATCGTCGTTCGCACCGACGCGACGGATGACGCGTTCCTGGATCGCGCGCAGCATTTTCACCTGAATGTTCAAAGGAAGCTCGCCGACCTCATCCAGAAACAGCGTTCCGCCGTCCGCGACTTCGAACAGACCCGGTTTGTCGGCGATGGCGCTCGTGAACGAGCCCTTCTTGTGACCGAACATTTCCGATTCCATCAACGACTCGGGAATCGCCCCGCAGTTCACGGTGACGAAATTTTTGTCTTTCAGGGGACCATTGTAGTGAATCGCCTTCGCGACGACTTCCTTACCCGTTCCGGATTCACCCGTGATCAAAATGTTCGAAGGCGCCATCGAGACGCGTTTGATCAGATCGAAAATCCGGTGCATCGCCTCGGAATTACCGACGACGTTCTGGAACGAGTATTCTTTATTGAGTTCTTTTTTGAGGACGCGGTTTTCGACTTCGAGGTTCTTCGAGCGAAGCGCATTCGTCACGTTCATACGAACTTCGTCGATTTTGAACGGCTTCGTCAGGTAATCGTACGCGCCCATCTTCATGGCTTCGACGGCGCTTTCGGTGGTGCCGAAGGCGGTGATCATCATGAAGACGAGATCGGGGTAAGAGTCTTTGACGTGTTTCAGAAGCTCGATACCCGTCATGTTGGGCATCTGCAAATCCGAGATGACCATGTCGAAGGTCTTCTTCGCGAGGACGTCTTTCGCGCGAGCGCCGTCTTCCGCAATGGTGATATCATAGCCTTCTTTTTTCAGCATGATCTCGAGAAACTCGCGGATCGATTCTTCGTCGTCGACGACCAAAATTCTTGGCTTCATGGAACGGGCCCCCTCACAATAGATCTTCGTCTCTTATTGTCAGTGGTTACAGAGGGATGTTCAAACGGTGAATCTAGGGAACTCGACCGAAATCCGGGTCCCTTCGCCGACCTTGCTCTCGACGAAAATCCGGGCCTGATGCGTTTCGAAAATCTTATGTGTAATAGCCAGGCCGAGCCCCGTGCCTTTGGGCTTCGTGGTCATAAAAGGTTCGAACATCCGGCGCATGACTTCTTCGGTCATTCCGCAACCGTTGTCTTTCACTTCGATCACGACTTTGTCGTCCTTCACTTTCGAAACGACCTCGAGTCGCGGTTTTTCGGACTGCCCCATCGCCTGGCAGGCATTGATCATCATATTGAGGAAGGCTTGCTTCAACTTGTCACGATGCGCGCGCACCACGGGCTCGCCTTCATTCAAGCGGACGTATTCGATATCCGTGCGCAGCTGCGGATTCAGACGCACTTGCGAGAGCGTCTCGTCCAAAAGTTTACCAAGGTCGACCGCGTCCACCGGAGGTTTTTCCGGTTTCGCGAAGTCCAAAAACTCCGAGATCAGGTGATTCAGGCGATCGATCTCTCTTAAGATGATGCGCGTGAGCTTTTTGTCGTCGTCCGTTTGCTGCTGCTGACTTAAGAGTTCAATCGAGCCGCTGATGCCGGCCAAGGGATTGCGGATTTCGTGCGCGATCCCGGTCGCGAGCTGCCCCACGGCCGCGAGCTTTTCACTTTGGCGAACCGCGAACTCGAGCTTTTTGACCTGAGTTTCATCCTCGATCACCAGCAGATAGGCGCTCTGCTCCCCCACCCGCTGCGGCAGCATTTTGAGGGTCAGGATCTGGGTTTCGGAGTCTTTATTGATTCGGACTTCGCGACGGTTCGCCAGCGGCCATTCCGTGAAGGTGCCTTCGGGAAAAAGGTCGCGCACGCTCTTTTGACCTTCCTCCATGCCCCGGAGTTTATCTCCCAGGATGCCCACCGCGCCGGGGTTCGCCTGCACGACGAAACCCGACTCCAGAACGGTCAAAAGACCCGACGGGATCGTGTCGACGATATTTTGGTTCAATCGACGCAGGTCCGAGATGTTGAGTCCCTGAATCTCGAGCTGCTCCGACAGAAAACCCGAAATCCAAGCGACGCTGAAGAACGCGATGTTGTTCAGCATCAACAGAAAGAAAAAACCGAGCGACTTCAGTTCTTCACCGAAGAGCAGAACCACCGAACTTGCCAATGAACAGGCCAGCGCCGTCAGGAGCGCGCCGCGCAGCTGGAAGACCAACCCCGACAAGATGATGGTCATCATGTACAGAAACAGGAAGATGCTTTGGTTCAAGCGACTTGTCAGCAGGAGCGCCGTGATGAGGACGATATCCAGCGCGAAACTCGCGGCGACCAGACCCCGCTGACGAAAGAAGCCGTTCAGGAACGGCAACGACACGACGGGGGCCAAGAGCCCCAGCGCGGCGACGGCGTAGAAGTTGCGGTAAACTTCCCAGCTAAAGAACTCGTCTTGGTAAAGGTGATGCACGAGCGCGAGCGTGAGCACCAGGATGTAAAGTCCCGCGCGCACGCTCTGCACCAGCAGTTTTTCCAGCGGAATTGCGGAAGCCAGTTCCCCGCGACCGTCACCGACATGCGCGACGAGCGCGGGCGTCGCCGAGGAGGTCTCGGCAGAGCTTGAACGCGTCGGCTGGGGTGTCAGCTTCGGTGCTTCCATTGACCTTTACTTTCCGGCCGCGACAGAGGCCAGATCGAAGATCGGCAAGTACATGCCCACGACCAAGAAAGCGATGACGCCTCCGAGAATGACCATGAGCAAAGGTTCGATCAACGAGGTCAGGGCCTTGACGGCGTTCTCGACGTCGTCTTCGTAGAAGTCGGCGATTTTACCAAGCATCTGGTCCATCGTTCCCGACTTCTCACCGATCGCGATCATTTGCGTGACCATGTCCGGGATCATCGGCTCTTTCTGCAGGGGCGCCGCCAGCGGACGACCCGCGATCACGGAATCTTTACTGCGGTAGAGCGCCTCTTCGATGACGGCGTTCCCCGACGTCTTCGCGGCGATGTCGAGCGCTTCGACCACGCTGACACCCGAGCTGAGGAGCGTCGACAGAGTGCGGGTCATGCGGGCGACCGAGGCCTTCTGGATCAGCTCTCCGAAAAGCGGCGCCTTGATCAGAAGGCGGTCCATGGTTTCACGGCCATCGGGCGTACGGTAGTAATAGACCAGACCCACCGGAATTCCGATGACCACGCCGATCACGACGTACCAACGATGGATCACCGTATTCGACATCGCGATGATCATGTTGGTCACCGCCGGCAGCTCTTTACCCGCGCTGGAGTAGAGCTTTTGGAATTCCGGAATGATGAACACCAAGATCGCGGTGACCACGCAGATCGAGATCGCGACGATCGCCATCGGGTAGGCCATCGCGCCTTTGATTTGCTTTTTCAATTTCTCGGATTTTTCGAGATAGATCGACATCCGGTTCAAGATGCCGTCAAGAATCCCGGCCTCTTCACCCGCGCGGACCATGTTGACGTAGAAACGATCGAACACCGTGGGATGCTGGGACATCGAATCGCCCAAGCGTTTACCGCCTTCGATCGAGTCTTTGATTTTAGCGGCGGTTTGTTTCAAGAGCGGATTCCGTTTTCCTTCGCTGAGGATTTTCAACGAATCGACGATCGGAATACCGGCGTTGATCAGCGTGGAAAACTGACGCGTGAAAATTTGCAGCTCTTTCGAATCCACGCGCGGCGAGAACAGGGAAGCTTGGGGTTGAGACTTCGAACCCCCGCCCGACTTCACCAGGCGCAATGGAACGAGCTGTTTGGATTTAAGGCGTGATTGCGCTTCCGCTTCACTCGAAGCTTCGATCGCGCCGGTCGTCACCGTGCCGTTCGCCGCTTTTGCCTGGTAAATGTAACGAGCCATTCCCACTCCCTTGATCACTCAAGGACACCGGAAACGGCTCGCCTGCTTAAACGCCCACTTTTTTGAGAAGTTCGTCGAGTTCCAGCGGGTTGGGGGATTCATCGAATCCGGTCCGCAGCTCGATTTTTCTCTTCATGAGCAGTTGCAGGAGCGCCTGGTTCAGCGTCCTCATGCCCGACTTATCGCCACCTTTGGCCATGACCTCAACTAGACCATGGACATTTCCTTGCGCGAGTTTCATTTTGATCTCGGGACTGTCGACCAGAAGCTCAAAAACCGGCTGCAGTCCGCCCTCCAGTCCCGGAATCAGACGCAGTCCGAAAGCGGCGACCAAGTTTTCGCCAATTAACTGCCAAATTCTTTCGGCGCTCGACGTTCGCGCCGCTTCGGTCGCAAGCCCCATCACCGCCGACGGAATCGACTTCGCGGCGACACCCAGGTAAACGCAAAGCCCCTGCGCCGCCAGCTCCAATGCCCGCGCACGCGCCTCGGGAAGTTCGCTGTCGATCACGATGAAACGCGAAAGCTGCGAAAGCCCCGTCATCTTCATGAGGGCCGAAGTCGGCAAAATCGGCAGCGACGCCTCGGAAGCAAACTCTTCATGATCGGCGAAAAACAGAACGGTTCCGTGCACCTCGACCAAAGTCTTCGCCCAAGCCTTGAGGAAACTCGATTTGCCGGAATCGATGGGGCCGGTCACCAAAGTGAGGCCCGACTGACGTTGCATCTTCTCGGTCACGTAGGGCGGCAGGGCCCAACTCGCAAGCCCCGGCTCGGCCTCACTGTGCCAACTGAAACTGCCGACGAGGCCCGCTTCGTGAAGCAGATATTGAAAACGGATGGGACCACCCTGACCGCGCAAGTAACCATCAAGAACGCGATCCTGATCGAGCTGCTTCTTTTCCTCCGCGGAGAGCAGCGCCCAGATCGCGCCGCGCACGTCTTGCGCCGCGAGGGTCTGTCCGCCAAAGGGCACCCACTGACGCCCGTTTTTAAGCTCCATCGGATAGCCGGGAACAAGCCGAAGCCCGGTGCCGCCACGGTTTTGCGCATCGCGAATCAGTTCAACCAGAGTCTTCATGTCAGGCGTCCCTTCCTACTTCTATTCCGAGTCGCGAACCGAGGCGTTCAACACCTCTTGGATCGACGTCTCGCCGCGCTTCAATTTCAGAAGCGCCGAACGACGAAGTGTCCGCATCCCCTCTTGTCGCGCGAGCGAGCGAAGCTGGGCGGCGGTCTCGCCCTTCAATACGGATTCTTTGATCTTATCTGACATCACCATCAATTCAAAGATCGCAATACGACCTTTGATTCCGGTGTTGTTGCAAGTGTTGCATCCGCGACCGTGGAAGACCCGGTATTCCTTCACTTCCTTGGGTTCGACGCCCAAATCCAGAAGGACTTGTGGCGTGACATCCATTGGCGCTCTGCATGAATCGCAGATCCGGCCGACCAGACGCTGCGCCACGATGAGTTCGATCGTGGAGGTAACGACGAAGGGCGCGACGCCCATTTCCACGAGACGGGAAATGGTTTGGGGGGCGTCGTTGGTGTGAAGGGTGCTGACGACCAAGTGGCCCGTGCTCGCGGCTTTCGCGGCGATCTCGGCGGTTTCGAGGTCACGAATCTCTCCGACCATGATGATGTCGGGATCCTGACGAAGGAAGGTCCGCAGCGCGGCCGCGAACGTCAGACCGATATCGGAATTGACCTGAAGCTGGTTGATCCCTTCGAGGTTGAATTCGACCGGGTCTTCAGAGGTGGAGATATTCACATCGGGCTGATTGAGTTCGTAGAGCGCCGAGTAGATGGTCGTCGTCTTTCCCGAACCCGTAGGACCGGTGATCAGCACCATGCCTTGAGGCATTTTGATGATGTTTTTGAAGATCTCAAGATCCTCGGGCTCAAAACCGAGCTTCGTCATGTCGAGCTGCAAGTTCGATTTGTCGAGCAGACGGCAGACGACTTTTTCACCCCAGATCGTCGGCATGACGCTGACCCGGAAGTCCATGTCCTTCCCGCCTTTGTAGCGGACTTTGATACGACCATCTTGCGGACGGCGTTTTTCGGCGATGTCGAGCTTCGACATGATCTTCAAACGGGACGCGATGGCCGGTCCCGATCCCGAAGGCTGTGATGTCGCCTCGATCATGACGCCGTCGACCCGGTAACGGACGCGAAATTTCTTTTCGTAAGGTTCGAAATGAATGTCGGACGCTTTCTTGCGGATCGCCTCCGACAAGATGGCGTTCACGAACTTGATGATCGGGCCCTCATCGCCATCGGCGGAGCTGTCGATCGACTCCGCGCCTTGCAAGATGATGTCGGGTTCGGCATCCATGTCATCTTCGACTTCTTTGACGATGTCGCGGACGTTCGCGCCGAAATACTTGTCGATCGCGGACGCGATCCCGAGCTCCGAGGCCAAGACGACTTGGATTTTTCTTCTGGTCAGAAAACGCAGGTCATCGCGCACTTGAACTTGTCCCGGGTCCAACATCGCGACGACGAGTGTGGTGTCGCCGACTTTCTGGATCGGGATCAACATGTTCTTTTCGCAGTATTCGCGGTTCACGAGATCGGTCACGCCCTGCTGAACCTGGAAGGTGTTCAGATCGACCCCGGGAATCCCGTAGTGCTTTTCGAGGGCCTTCAGGATTTGGTTGTCCTTCACGATGCCCTGCTGAACAAGGACCGTCGACAGGCGCTGTCCACCCTTACGTTGATCGTCCATCGCTTTGGACATTTGATCCGGACGGATCAGGCCTTGCTTCACTAAAATCTCGGCGAGCTTCATGATTTTAGGATAATCGCTCGGGCGCGTGGGTGCACGATCGCGCGGGGCAGGCTAGACGTGAGTCGAGGTTAAGGCGACGTCGCCGCGGCCAGGCGCTGGTGGTACGTGACGATGTCGAGTCCGCTCGGCACGCCCATCAGGTTCAGGAAGAGCAGGTCCCACTCGCTGCGGACCTCGATTCCCGAAACGGTCCCAAATTCGGAGAGGGCCGCCTCTTTCAGCAGCGCCGACTCGCCGGGTTTGCTTTCGCAGTGATCCACCACCAGACCGGGCCGATGCAGGAAGTTCAGGTACAGAAGTGTCTGCAAAAGATCTTCGTCATGGCTGAGGTCTTCGACATTGATGATCATCGAGCCGTTGTTCGGCGCCAGCGTGAGTTCCGAGCGCTTCTGCAACTCGATGTCGAAGCCGAAGCAGAATTTCGCGAAGTCCTCACGGATCTTGGCGGCGGCCTCGGCCTCTTCGGGGGTATGGATCAAACGCAGCTTGCGGTAACCGATCTCGAAGATCGCGACCATCGCCGCTCGGGTCAGCGGCCCCGTCCCGGTCACGAGCGCGTACGCGCGCAGATCAAGCCCCTTCGCCCGGCGGAAGACGGACTGCTTGAACGCGCCCGTCAAAAGTGAGCGGGGCCATGGTTTCTTGGGATCGCGTTGGTCGATCAAGTCAACGTGTCGGGTCAACAGGACTTCGCGCGGAATATTGCGCATCTGTTGCAAGCGCTCTTCACTGTCGCGGCCGTTCGTCAGCACGAAATCCGCCGTGGCGGATTCTTGAACGAACTCGACGGGGAACTTCTCTTGCGCCCAGAGGGCCTCGCGGGTGGGCGATTCGGCGCCGGGGGCCGTATGGACCTTGAAAGTCATGGGTGCTCCCGGTGGTAGCGGCGGGCGGCGGCGCAGTCGGCGTCGATTTGGGCTTTGAGCGCGTCGAGCCCCTCAAACTTGACGGGGTCCCGAAGTTTTTCCAGGAACTCCACGCGGAGGGTCTCTCCGTAAAGGGCGAGGTCGCGGTCCAAAATGTGGGTTTCTAGGCGCGGCCGGATGTCGCTGAAGGTGGGGATCGGCCCCAAATGGCTGACCGACGGAAGGACGTTTCCCTGGAAGTGCGTGCGGGTCACGTAAACCCCGAACGCGGGGGTGAGCGTGGTTTTCGCGACGGGATCGACGGAGGTCGACCACATCATGTTGGCCGTCGGAAAGCCAAGGTTGCGGCCGCGCTGGGCGCCCTTCTCGACGATGCCCTGTAGGAAAAAGGGGAACCCGAGCAACTGGCCCGCATGATGGACGTCTCCCGCCAAAAGGGCCGCGCGAATTTTCGAAGAAGAGACGGTTTCGTTGAGGTAGTTCACGGGTTCGACGACGAGGATCTTCACGCCGTGCCGACTCCCCCACTCCCTCAGAAACTCGGGGGTGCCCTGCCGGCCTTGGCCGAAGCGGAAGTTGAAGCCGACGACAATCGCGGCGGGCTTCACGGCGGGCACCAGACACTGGTTCAGGAAGTCTTCGGCGCTCGTTTTGGCGAAATCCAGATCGAAGTGTTGGTAGTAGACGCCGCTGGCGCCCCAGTGGCGGAGCATTTCCGTTTGAACTTCGGGGCTGAAGATCCGGCGGAAATCGGGCTTCCCGGGAAGGACCTGCATGGGGTGCGGGTCGAAGGTGAAAACGACGACGGGAGCGGCATTGCGGGTGCCGAACTCTTGCGCCACTTCGAGGAGCGCTTGGTGGCCGCGGTGGAGGCCGTCGAGGTTTCCGAGGACGACGGCACTTTGGGCGAAGCTGTCGGGAACTTCGCTGGGGGCGCGGGCGGTCCAAAATCGGGGTTGGGTCATGGGGTCCAAGGGCTCGATCATAGCGAAGTTTTTGCCTGATTGATACTTCGCAATATGCGTTGGGGGTTTCCCTTTTGCGGTGTGTGAGTGTAGGTTACGGCGCAATGTCCCAACTGATCGCGAAGTCCCTGCAAAGACGCTGGAAACGGGCGCAATCGCTCTTTTGGCGCGGCTTCGTGTGCTGGGCGCTGGGCTGCTCGCTTTTGCTTGGCGACGAAGTGAAGTCGTTCGACCTGCGCTTTCAAATGCGGGGGGATCAGCCGACCTCCCACGATGTGGTCGTCGTGAAGATTCATCCCGACGAGGTGATGGCGAACTACCGGCTGCGGGGACGGCTCTCGACTTGGAAGGACGTCGTCGATGTGACGGACTCCTTCTACTGGGATCCGCAGGCTTGGGGCAACATGCTCGAGAAACTCCTCGCGCAACATCCGCGCTCCATTGGGGTCACGGTTTACCTCTCCGAAACTTTGCGTAACGCCGCCTTGTCCGAGCGCGGGGTGCGGGCTTTCCTGGATCCGCGCATCACGTGGGCTTCGCCGACTCCTGGCGGGGATCGGCCGATTTTGCCATTGTTCGCGGACTCCACTTTGTCGAACGTCGGGATCTACGATCTGGTGCGGGACGAGGACGGGATCATCCGACGTTTCGTGAAGGGCCCGGCGGGGATTCCGCACTTGGCCGAGAAAGTGACGGGGGTGAATCTGCCCTTGGACACCACGCTCATGATCAACTACCGGGGAGGCACGAACGTCTTCACCGAGTACTCGATGACCGAAGTGCTGTCGGGACAAATTCCGGCGGGAGCCTTTCACGACAAGATCATCCTGATCGGCGCGGAGACGAACTCGAACTCGCAGTTCCTGACCCCGATGGGGCCCTCGCACCGCGCGGGAGTAATGGCGCAGATCGTGGACAACATCCTGACGGACCGCTGGATCAAGCGGGCACCGGTGGGGTTCTACATGGCGGGACTCTTCATCGTGCTCCTGCTGTCGGTCGTGATTCTGATTCAGTATCCGCAGTCGGTGGCATTTCTGTTCTTGATCTGGCTGTCCACGCTGATCACGGCGCTGTCGATTTGGACTTTTGATAGCTTTTCGGTTTGGATTCCGATCTTCTCTCCGCTCGTGCAGATTTTGGCGACCTGGATCATCTTTTTAGGCTACCAGGCGAACAAGATCGAGCGGAAGAATATGGAACTTCTGCAGGAGAGTCGCTATCTGGCAGAGCTTGAGCAGTTGAAGAACAACTTCATTTCGTTGATTTCTCATGACCTGAAGACCCCGATCGCGAAGATCCAAGGGAGCGTGGATCGGATGATCGCGCAGCATCCGGGCTCTGAAATTGCGGGGGATCTGGCGCAGCTGCGGGGTTACTCGGACGAACTGAATCGCTATATTCAGAGTATTTTGAAGCTCCTCCGGGTGGAGTCACGGGACTTCAAACTGATTCGCACCCTAGGCGACATCAATGAGACGATCGAAAACGTGATCGTGCAGCTTCGCCCCATTGCCGAGAACAAAAAAATCAGTCTGAAGACCGAGCTAGAGCCCCTCTTTACGATTGAGGGGGATTTCACCCTTCTGCGCGAAGTCATATTGAACCTCGTCGAGAACGCGATCAAATACACGCCCGAGGGCGGACAGGTGTCGGTGCGGTCCTCGGAACGGAACGATCGAGTGATCGTGGAGGTCCAAGACACGGGCCCCGGTATTGGTAAAGACGAATTACAAAGTGTTTGGCAGAAATTCGTACGCGGTAAAGACCAAGATCTAAAGACGAAGGGCACAGGCCTCGGTCTTTACCTGGTGAAGTATTTTATTGAACTACATCAAGGACAAGTCACAGTTGAAAGCGAGCTCGGCCGCGGGACGCTCTTCACGGTGAGTTTGCCGTTGGATCTGGATACCGATAAGGTAGATACGCTGGAGGAAGATGCAGATGGATCAAAAGATCTCAGTCTTAATCGTTGATGACGAACCCGAACTTCGGCGCAGTATTGCGTCAGTTCTGACGACACAACTTCCCCAGGTCTCTTTCGCGATCACCGAGGCCGCGGATGGCTTGGAGGCCGTTTCTAAATTCGACGAGCAAGAATTCGACCTCGTCATGATGGACGTCAAGATGCCGGGCATGAATGGCCTGGAAGCCCTTTCCCACATCAAGTCGAAGGCACCAGCCACTTTCGTCGTCATCATGACTGCGCACTCCAACCTCCAAGATGCCGTGGTCGCAATTCGTGACGGCGCCTACGATTACCTCGAGAAGCCGGTGAATCCGGCCCGCCTGGCAGAGATCGTTCTCAAGAGCTTTGAGGCGCGAGAGCTCGTTTCGTCATTGGCACTTTCGAATCCCATTTTCGACGACGACATTGACTCGGAATTCGTCGGTCACTCGCAACAGATGCGCCAGGTTTTCGACTTGATTTACAAGCTCTGCAAAGTCGAAACGACGGTTCTCGTTCGCGGCGAAAACGGAACCGGAAAAGAACTCGTCGCTCGAGCGATTCACTTCAACTCCCCTCGCAAAGCCGGCCCTTTCGTCGCCGTGAACTGCGGAGCGATCCCCGAGTCCTTGATGGAATCCGAATTCTTCGGCCACGAAAAGGGCGCCTTCACCGGAGCGCATGAACGAAAAATCGGTCGGTTCCAGATGGCGAACAATGGAACCCTCTTTCTGGATGAGATCGGCGAGCTAAAGCCCGAAATGCAGGTCAAATTGCTGCGCATCCTTCAGGAACGTAAATTCACGCCCGTCGGCGGTTCGCGTGAAGTGAAGACGAACGCACGTATCATCGCGGCCACGAACCGGAACCTCGAAAAAATGATCGACTCTGGAGATTTCCGGGAAGATCTATTCTACCGTTTGAACGTGATGCCGATCTTCTTGCCGCCCCTCCGTGAGCGCGCGGATGACATTCCCGCGCTGGTGCAAACCTTTATCCGTAAGTTCACAAAAGGCCACCCCCAATCCCCGATTGGCGGCATCTCTGCCGAAGCACTTAAGGTCCTGCAAGCGCACCGTTGGCCCGGAAACATCCGTGAGCTAGAAAACGCCATCGAGCGCGCGTTCATCGTCGAGACTCAATCGACGATTCAGCCGACGAGCCTACCGGATCACTTGCGCCAAAGTGTTGAACGGGCGGCACAGTCTACTTCCGGCGCCGGAAGTGAAAAAGGGGCCCCAACGCAAGCTCTCAACTATGAAACTTTCAAAGAATCTTCGGAGAAAGAGTTCATCGTTAGCGCGCTGAAAGCCAACCGCGGACGGATCAATCAAACCGTTGCGCATGCTAACATTCCCAAGAACACCCTACTCCGAAAGATTAAGAAGTACGGGATTAACGTGAAAGAGATTAGCGGTGCGACCTCAAACGAAGAGAACGACTAGCTAGTGAATCATCCAAGGTCGATTCCGGATCAAATCGGGCCGGGATCGATTGTGGGCCGCGCACAATAAACGTAGGTTCTCTTTGTCGGAGCTTCCGCCCATCGCCAGCGGAAGAATGTGATCGACCTGCACAAAGAGCTTCGATCCACAACGCCGCTTCGTTTCGGGATCGACATAGGAACAACCCTCATCCCGGCCGAAAACTTCACGACGGACTTGAGGCGAAATATACCGACGATGCTTCGATAGGAGGCCCTGCGGATGCTTCCGACCGCGCTTGGCCACCTTATCTTTCTCTCCGAGATCGGTTTTAGAGCTATTTTTCGCCGGGCGTGGCTGAACACCGGGCTCGCCTCCCGTTGGGTCTTCCGAACTTGGCTTAATGCCAAATCGACGCAGCTCTCGATCCACGAGGGTCTCCAACAAATTCTCGAGACGTAGTTCGGGGTTCGCATGCGACGTGAGTTCGCGCAATCTCTGAATTTTTTCTTGAAGTGCCATCGAGACCACGAGCGAAATCTTCACTTCGTTCGCCGAAAGAACCTGTAGATGTTCCCGCTTGGCAATGCTCGGGTTTGCAATGCTCAGAATGCGCTCGACTTCTCGAGTGGACTTTCCGACAAATCCTGAGAGAAGTTCGTACTTTTCCGCGGGGGTGTATTCACGATGTTCGCGTTTTTCGGCTCGAAAGAACCTTTGCGCATGGGCAAGAACGCTCAAGTTCAACTCACCGGTTTCGATCTTGGGAGCAACCTCGGGAACTTCCCGCATCAAGCGCATCGCGTGGATTCGGCGCTGCGCACCCCCGCTCGAGCATCGGAACTCCTGAACGCACATTTCGAATAGATTGGGGTATCCCCGCTCCAAGTAAAGCCTGCGCGAATCAATTTCCCGAAGGTGCTCGAGGATTGAAACCTGACCTAGTCTCTCCGTCTTAAAAAGATCAAAAGTCAGTGATACTAATTTTTCGTTCGACAGTTCGTGAATCACGGTTTTCTCCAGTCGTTGGTGATCTGGAAGAAGGTTATGCAAAGCTTAGCGGGCAATCAGATGAAGTGAGTGCGGCGAGGATGCCTCTGCATAACCGGCGTTCGGACACGTCTGAGGAAGCTACTTCCGGCGCTGGAAGTAAAAATCTAGTTACTGCTGCGAATCCGACGGACCATCGATTTCCAGATCTGAAAAACCTGATCGGGCTCGAGTTGCGTCAAGCACTCATGCGAACCCCGCGGACAACGGCGGCTGCCATGGGGACCGCAGGGACGACAAAAGAGTTCCGCCCGTTCGGCAACGGCGGTCATACGTGCCCACGGGCGGAATCCGAACTCCAATACCGTAGGCCCAAATATTGACAACACCGGAGCTCCGGCAATCGCGGCCATGTGCTGACCACCGCTATCGTTGGCAATGACGCCTTCGGCTCGCGAAAGAACGACCAAACTTTCCCAAAGGCTCAATTGCCCCGCGAGACTCCGAGTCCGCGGAAGTCGTTCGGCCAAACGCTGACAAACCTCTTTTTCGTCGGGACCACCCAACCAAAGAATCTGGACGTTTTCCGCAATTAACTTTTGCGCCAAGGCTTCGTAGTGCTCTTCGGGCCACTGCTTCGTAGGCCAAACACTACCCGGAAATAGAACCCAAGACCGCGGCGCCACCGGCGTAACCGGGCTTTCCCGCAAGAGCCGAGACTTCATCTCCATGGAAAGTTCGTCCGGCACTTCGGTCAAGAATCCCTCAGTGGACTTCGCATTCCAGTCGATGCCTCCCCACTTCGCCATACGTTCCTCTAAATGAGGGACCACGGGTTTCAGCAACGAGAGCTGACGAAGTGGGTCCGGCAAATCCGGAGACATGACTGTTTTAGAGAAGTGAAGCGCATTCCATCCACGCGTGAAACTGATCGTCTGTCCTGCAAACAGTCCCTGTACAAACTGCGCCGAGCGGATGGATGGATGAGGACAAAGAATCCACTCGAACCGATGTTTTTCGAGCTCGGAATGAGCGTCTTTATAAGTCGAAGAGTCGCCTTTTTTGATCTCGTGAACTTCGTCGATGAGGCCGAGGCCCTTCATCAGGGTACCAAAGCCACGCCGACAAACGAGATGAATGGGGGCTTTCGGTCGCGCCCGCCGAATTTCCCGCAAAAGGACCGTGCTCAGCAGGAGGTCCCCAAGGAAAGCGGTTTGTACGACCAAAATGGGCGCGGACATAGTCTCCACTTTAGCGGTGAAACTCCATCCTGCGTAGTCTTTCTAGGGCGAAGCGCGTCAGACGGGATCAACTTCCGAGCGCGCTAGGTTTCCCGCGCCGAAACCCACCGTCGCATTCGCAGCCAAGGTTCCCGAAAACCTTTCCGCTGAAGTCGGAGGCGCAAGGATTGCGCGACCCGTTCGTGAATCGATCACTTCTGCCGCCACCGGCCTGTGCCACCAATTCGCTCCCCGCTGGACGGCCTCTTGGATCTCACTCATGGACACGCGGTCATAACACATCACTTCCGTTTGGCAGCTGCGCTTCCAACAGGGAGAACAGCCGACCTGGGCGTGCAACTTCACGCCCCGATCGAAAAGGTCGATTTCATGTGCGCAGCTAGGGCCGAACCAAGCGACCACGAACTTTTTGAGCGCGATCGCGACATGCATTCCGAACGAGTCTCCAGTCAAAACGACGTCACAGGCCGCAATGCTGGCAACCCCGTCGCGAAGACCTTGGGTGCAAGGACTGCATTGAACCGGTAGTCCGACCGCGATTTGCCGATTTCGCTCTTCGTCCTCGGGTCCACCTAGAAGAACCAAGTTTTCAAAGCCAAGGGACAGCAGCTTTTCGATAACCTGACGATGAAATTCCACCGTCCATTTCTTCGCCGGCATCAAAGGCCCACATCCCGTATTGAAACCGATGATGGGTTGGGCAGGGTTTCGTCGCCAAGCCTCCATGCGCTCATGCGACAGAGCCTTTTCCGATATCGAGAGCGGAAGGTCGTATTCATCTCGCTCGTAGGGTCCGAGTTCAAGGGCCTCGGCAATCAGCTGGTTTTCGGTTTTCTGGTTCACGAAAAATTTGAGTTCGTCATCGAGACCCAACTCCCAGAGTTCGACGGCCGCCAGAGTCGCGGGTCCGATTTTTCCGAAACGTGAATCGGTGACGAATCCGAAGACCTGTTTCGCGCGAACCGTGGACAGAACTCCCGAAGCTTTATCACTTTTGTCGATGACGAGCGCCACATCGAATTCACGCCCCGCAATCGAGAGCAGGTCCGTCGCATCCGCCCGAACCACTTTGTCGATCCGCGGATGTCCGGCCAGCAGACGATCGCAAGGAGCATCCGTCACCCACGTAATCTGCGCGCCAGCATATTTACGTTGGATGGGTTCGAGGAGCGCGGTCGAACGAACAACGGCACCCATCGCCCCCAAATGTACGATCAGCACTGAGCTCTTTAAGATATCTCGCTTCGCGCAGTTCGCATCGCAACGCTGAGACAGACCACAGGGCTTATAACCATTGAAGTGACGGCAACGGACTTCCATCCTTCAATTTTAGCCTGAATGTGGAGTTTGCCCCTAGAGGACCCAGGTCCGGATCAAGGCTTCAGTTCGATCACTTCCGAGACCAAGGTCCCGATCTTGATCTTGGATTCGATCTTCAGAATGAACTTGCGATCGTCGTCGCTCAGCCAAATGAAGATATCGCCGACGGGCTTGAACTTCCCCTTCAGCTCGATCTGCGGCTGAATGACGATCGCGTTGAAATCACCAGCATCGGTCGAAATGCGTTCACGGCGAATCGCCTTGCCACGGAAAATCAGGTTTTCCCCGTCATCGGCCACACGGAAGGCATTCTCTTGACCCACTTGCCAATCGAAGACGCGCAGGTAAAAAGCGGCCGAAAATACGTTCTGTGAGTAGTCGAGGATGTCCCACTCTTTCTTATTTTCTTCTTCACCGTGCTTCTCGGTGACTTTGCGTTCCCAAAACATCGCCTTACCGTCTTGGAAAAGCATTCTTGATTCTTTAACTTGTCCGGTTTCCCGGACGGCTAACTGATACACGGAAGGAACCAAGGTTTCGAAGTCCATGAGTACGGAAACCTTGTCATCGACGGAGTAGATTCCCGAATACCAGCGACTGGTCTTAGCTCCGACGCCAAAGTGGTAGCTCTTCTTGCCATTCACCTGCGCGAAAGGTTTCACCTCGATCGTCATCTGCCCTGCCGAAACCGCGAAGTAGTGAACCTGATGCACGACCTTCTCGCCGACGCGGAAAGGGTCTTTGATGGGACGACGTCCCTCAAATCCGACCTCACTTTCAAGCTCGGGCTGACGACGCGACGGAACTGCAGGAGCACTCACGGCCCCTCCCTTTGCCTTCGAGGTCTTTGCGCTTTTCGGTGCGGTTTTGGGAACTTTGGTTTTCGAAGTCGCCGGAGGAGTCTTCTTTGCTACCCGTGCATCCGCAGCCTTCACCTTAGCCGCGGCCTCGATCTCTGCCGGATTCGGGGTCGCCGTGGGACGGGGCTCGGACGTCTTCGGAGATTTACTTCCGGCGCCGGAAGTAGATTCACCTGATGTCGATGTCGCCGCCCCCGTCTCGGAAGAATCCTCAGGATCGGCGGGAATGTCGATTTTGACCTTCGATTCGAAGTCGTCGATCTTCTTGAAGCTTTGATCCTTCTCGTACTTCAGAAGATTCGAGCCGCAACCCGACGCGACGAGCATTCCCATGCCCGCAAGGATTCCCGCTAAAACGGCGCCGCGACTGTTTCGCTTCAAGGTCACTCCCAATGTTTCCAGCGCCGGTGAACCCACATCCACTGTTCCGGATGAGCGAGGATCAGCCTTTCCAGCACTGAGTTGTATTTTTGGGTCATTCCCTTCATTTGTAAATCTTTGTCGTCCGAGAAGTGCTCAATTTCCACAGGGGGGCCAAATGCCACATGAATCCGGAGATCTTCGCCATGATAGGTCCAGACCGGTACCACCGGCGCCCCCGTTTTCATCGCGAAAAGCGAAAGACCGTAGGCCGTCGCCGTCGGGCGACCAAAGAACTCCGTCGGGATTCCGTACGGTCGCCCCATGAACTGATCGATCACGAATACGACCGACTCGTTCGCCTTCAGCGCCTTCAGAATCTGGAACGCGTTGTCCCTCGCGTGGGGTTCGATCAGCTTCGTGCCCTTCGCCTCGCGCATCCCGAACCAGAAATCATTCGCCCACTTCACCTTGAAGCGCTTCGAAATCAAATTCAGCTTCCGACCCATCACCGGAAGTGCCACGGCGGCGATATCGCCGTTCCCCAGGTGAAGGCTCAAAAGCAGTACGCCCTTCCCTTTCGCCAAGGCGGCGTCGAGGTGCTCTTCGCCCTCGAGGACCACCCACTTCCGCACCCAGTCCGCATCCATCCCCGGGATCAGTAAAGTTTCGAAAAAGTTAAACCCCAGCCAGGAGAGCGAGCGTTTGATCAAACGCACCCGTTCGGCCTTCGGCAACTCCGGGAAAACAATTGTTATGTTCCGGTACAAAGTAAAGCGCCGGAAGCGGAACACATCCCACCACAGCCATCCCAAAACGACGCCCCAGTACCACAGCCACCGCCGCGGAACCAAAGACAGCAGGAACGCCACGAACCTCGCTAAGGCCACGGTCCCGCCTCAAGATTCGGCCGCACCCCCGAGTGGTGGACCCCCTGCAACTTCCTACGTGCCGCCGCGAAAAGACGCGCCTCTTCGCCCCGTGCATCCACGTCCAACCGCAAACTCACGAGTCGCGCCTCGCCCCGTAAAAGCGGACGCAGCTTCGTCTCGTCCTTCTCGGTCGTGAAGACGAGCCCATCCGGATGCCGCGCCCACCAGGCTCGCAAGCCCTCGACATCCCGAGCCGACCACGGATGGTGATCGCGCTCCGCCACCACCCAATCCAAAGGCCGCTGCAGCACCGACTCGACTTGCGCGCGCAGAACCTCGTTGCGGCCCACCGCCGACACCAGCGCCACCGGCCGACCAAATCCCAACTCCGCCATTCGCGACAAATCGCGAAAGCCGAAATGCAAATCCATCACGACCGCGTCCGCCCGCACGTGCGGCGCGATCTTGGCCCGCAGCCTTTCGACGAACGCCGGCCGCGCCCAGTTCACCTTCGTCAATAAAACCGCATCCGCCCGCCGCAGCGACGAGAAATCCTCGCGCAAACGTCCCGACGGCAAAAGCGTATCCCGCTCATCCGTCGCGTCGATCAGCACGATTTCAAAATCGCGCGCCAAGCGCCGATGCTGAAACCCATCGTCCAACAAAATCAAATCCGGTTTCACGTCTTGATAAGCCTGCAACGCCGTCCGCCACTTCACGGGCCCCGTGTAAACGAGCCCCCCCGCTTTCAGCGCGAGCTCGACCGCTTCATCGCCAAAGAGACTCGCGCCATCGGGCACGCCCAGCTGCACGGCCCGCGGCCCCCGCAACTTCGTCCGGTAGCTGCGGGTCACGATCACGGGCCGCCGGTAGTCCCGCGCCAACGTCCGCGACAACCAGATCACCACGGGCGTCTTCCCGGTTCCGCCCATCGAGAGATTCCCGACCGAAACCACCGGCACCGGCAAACGCAAAGCTTCGCTAAACCCACCGTCGTAAGCCGCGTTCTTCATCACCGTGAGCCCGCGATACAAGGGCACGAGCGCCCCCAGAAGTCCCGTCACCGCAAGAATTCCTCAACCGCCGCCGCCACGCGAGCCGTCGCGCCCCTGTCCCCCAGCTCTTTGCGTAAAGAGTGAAGATCTTCGCGCACCTTCGCCGTGTAAGCGGGGTCATCGAGATAACGTTTCATCAACGAGTAAAGCTCATCCGCCGAAGCCCCGCCCTGCCAACGCTCGGGCACCACTTCGCGGTTCTTGATCAGATTCACGATCCCGAAAAATTTCACGCCCCGGACCACCAGGCGCGCCAGAAGGCCCGTCAAGAAGGTCATCCGGTACATCACGACCATCGGCTTTTCCAGAAGGCCCACCATCAATGTCGCCGTCCCCGACGCCGCCAGCACGAAGTCGGACAGATGGATCATCTCGAACGGCTCATCCTTCTGCACGATGATCGGAAAATTCACGTCGTCCATCAACGCTTGCAGCTGCTCTTTTTCGAACGTCGGCGCCACCATTAGCAGCACGCGGATGTTTTTGTAGTTCTTGTACAGACGGCGCGCGACTTCGATCTGGATGTCGAAGTGCCGCTTGATCTCGCCCCGCCGCGACCCCGGCATCAGACCGATCACGATATCGTCATCACCGATGCCGCAACGGTTCCGGTGAGTTTTGCGATAGACGGGCTCGTAGTATTTGTCCTGAATCTCGTCGAGAATGGGGTGCCCCACGAACTCGTACGGCACGCCCTTTTCCTTGTAGAAAGGCACCTCGAACGGGAACAGCAGCAGCACTTTGCGGCAGTATTTTTTGATCGTCTTCACCCGTCCCTTGCGCCAAGCCCACACCTGGGGGCTCACGTAGTAGACGACCGGGATTCCCAGCGCGTGCAGCTTTTTGGAAAGCATCAAATTGAATTCCGGATAATCGAGCACGATGACGAGCTTGGGACGGCGTCGCGCGGCCTCTTCGACCAAACGATTGAAAACGCCCTTCAACAGATCCCACTGCTCGATGATTTCTTGCGCGCCGACGACGGCCATCTCTTCGGACTTGCCGATGCGTTCAAGGCCGAGCGCTTCCATCTCTTTCGTTCCGACACCGAAGAACTTGAGACCACGGTTCTGCGAACGCCAATACTCCATCAAACGTTGCGCAAAGAGCGCCGACGACGCTTCGGCTGCGACGAACATCACGCTGTCTTCACGCGCCGGCAAATTCACGGAACTGCCGCCGACGCCATTCGCGCCGCCCACGTCACTCACTTGGAGATCCGTTCTTCCACTTGCAGTGCCAAATCCAAAGCCTTACGACCTTGATCGCCCGTAATCCACGGCAAAGCACCGCCGCCGATGGCGCTCACGAAACCTTCGGTTTCCAAGAACAGATGATCGGCCTTCGCCAAAGTCTCGACGCGTTTACGGCGGGGTTCTTCCTGACCCGAAGCCCACTCGAGCTCTTCCACGTCCATCGTTTGGAAGTTCCCCGTGAAATTCGTGAGCCCCTCGACCCCGCGCACGACCCGGGTCATCGCCGACGCCGTCCGCGACGCCGACACGCGCACGCACGCCCCCGACATCGTTTTGAATTCGGCCTCGGCCCAATCCAAAGTTTCGGAGTGCATGCGCCCCCCGACCGCCGAAACGAGCTTCAGGTCTTCCTTCACCCAGTTCAAAGCAAGATCCAGATCGTGGATCATCAGATCCAGAACGACCGAGACGTCGCTCCCGCGCAACTTGAACGGCGCGTGACGACGGAACTCCAAAAATTTCGCTTTCGCATACTTCGGCGCCAGATCGCGGAACACGGGATTGAAACGCTCGGAGTGGCCGACCGCCAAAACCAGCTTCTTCTCTTTCGCGATTTGGCAAAGTTCGTTCGCTTCGGCCAAAGACACCGTCATCGGTTTTTCCACATTGGTGTGGAAACCGGCGAGCAGCGCTTTCTTCGCGAGTTCGAAATGGGTTTTGGTCGTCGAAGCGACCGCGACCGCGTCGACGTGACCCTTCAGCTCATCGAAAGAGCCGAAGGCCTTCACGCCCAGCTCTTCCGCGACGAACCGACCGCGCGCCGGATCGAAATCCAGAACGCCCACGAGCTGACACTTTCCCTGTTCCGTGAGTTGTTTGTACTTTTGCGCGTGGAACCGGCCCAGATAGCCGACCCCGATGACCGCCGTCCGCAACATGGGACCTCCACTGACGAGACTCGAATTACTTCGCGATCCCCCGTTTGGACGACCGGATGAAGTTCACGAGGTAAGATAAGTTTTCACTCGGCGTGCACTCACGCTCGATGCGGGCGATGCCCTCTTCGATCGTGTCCGAGCCCATAAGGATAATACGAATCGCGCGGTGGATGTTTTCGACCTCGTCGGACGAATACCCCTTACGCAACAGACCCACTTTGTTCGTCGCCCGGCAGACCGCGTAGTTTCCCTGCGCGCGCGAGAACGGCAAAATGTCTTTATTCACGACCGAAGACCCCGCGATGAACGAGTTCTTGCCGACCATGGTGTTTTGGTTGAACGCGCAGACTCCGCCAATGGTGACGTTGTCCTCGATCACCGAATGTCCCGCGATGTGCGTATCGTTGGCGATGACGACGTGATTGCCGATCCGGCAATCGTGACCGATGTGCGTGTACGCCATCAGGTAGTTGTGATCGCCGACCACGGTTTCCCGCGTCGCTTTGGTCGTCGCGATGTTCACCGTCGAGAACTCACGGAAGGTATTGTGGTTCCCGATGATGAGCTTCGTCGGTTCGGCTTTGTAGGTAATGTCTTGCGGCGGTCCGCCGATGACGGCGCCCGGGGCGAAGGTGTTGCCTTCGCCGATTTCCATGATTCCGTAGCGCGAGCCGAGGGTCACATGACCCTCGACAAATGTTCCGCGGCCGATCTTCACTTTGCCTTGGATCAGGCAGTAGGGTCCGATCTCGACATCTTCAGCAATCTCGACCTCGGGGCCGATGACGGAGCTGGGATGGATCTTCATAGGAATTACTTCGCTTTCTCAAACGCCTTCACGACATCGTCAGTCAAATCTGCGTCCGCCACCGAGAACAAAACGTTCTGCGCTTTCTTCTCGAGAACCATGGCGTAGCCTTTTTCTTTCGCGACGGATTCGATCACGCCCTTCATCTTTTCGAGGATCGGGCCGACCAGCTCTTCTTCCTTCTTCTGGATTTCCATTTGGTTCTCGCCGACCTGCTTTTGGAACTTCATCATCTCTTCTTGGAGTTCCATCTGCTTCTTGCCGAGAACTTCTTCCGACAGAACGGATTTTTTCTTTTCCAGATCTTGGCCCATCTTTTCGATGTCGGCTTTTTTCTTATCCAGAGTGTCTTTGCGCTTTTTGAACTCGCCATCCAAAGTCGCCTTCGCTTTTTTACCTTGCGAAGTCGCCTGCACGGCTTTTTGGACGTCCACGAAACCCACCTTTTGCGCCAAAGCGGGAGCAGCCATCAACAGAGTCACTGCGGTTGCGGTCAGAAAACGGGTCATGAATACCTCCTGTATAATAAACTACGAAATTTTAGAAAGGCGCGCCGATCGAGAATTCGAACACCACCGGGTCCGGCGCCACTTCCAGCGTCCGGAGCGGGAAACCCCACTCGAAACGCAAAGGCCCGATCGGCGAGAACCAACGGAATCCAAAACCGACGTTGCTATAGAATTTGTCCGCGCCGATCACGTCCTCGGCCTGACCGACGTCGAAGAAACCGACGCCCTTGATCCCCGCCTCGGCGATCAGGGGGAACTCGAACTCCATTTGATAGAGGAGCTGCTGTTTTCCACCGAACGGCACCTGCGCGCGGCGAGCGGCGTCTTCCGCGTTGATTCCGCGACCGATCAAGAAGTCGTAGGTCTTTTGCGAGTACACCGTCTTACCGACGCGGAAGAACTGGTAACCACGCAGACTGTAGGGTCCCCCGAGCAGGAAAAGCTCGTTGAACGGAGGTTCTTTGCCATCCTCGTGACTATTGATGAACGAGTAGCTCAGGTTGTTCCGCCACACGACTTCCCAGAAAAGCTTTTTGTAGTAACGAGCGACGTTCGTCCCTTTTGAGTATTTCAGATCCCCACCGAGACCCGCGTACTCCAGCGACGTCGAGAAGAACACGCCCTTCGACGGCGAGAAGCGGTCATCACGACGATCGTATTCCAAAATCCCGGTCACCGACGACGTCACACCCGACGCCGTCGAAAGCGGGAACAGCGCCTGATCGGTCGTGATGTTATTGTTCACGTCCTTCATGACTTCGAGATTCGTCTGATCCAAACGGTAACGGACCGAACCGAACAGGAACTCGCCCAAGGGGTGACCGAAACGGAATGCGCCACCGCGGCGGTTTTCGTAGTATTCGTAACGATCCGACAAACTTTGATAGACGTCGAAACCCAGCGACCACTCGGTATCCAAGAAGTAAGGCTCGGTGAAGTTCAGGTTATAGACCTGTGCCAAATCCGAGATATTCAAGCCCGCGCTGAGCTTCTGCCCTTTACCCAGGAAGTTCGACTGGTTGATCTGCCCTTGCAGGGTGAACTTCGTCGCCGACCCGTAACCCGCGCCCAACTGAATCGAGCCCGTATTCCGTTCCTTGACCGAAATGTCGATGTTCAAAACATCGGGACGATCCGGCGGCGTGGAGGTGCGGAAGTTCACCTCGTCGAAGAAACCCAAACGCTGCACGTTTTCGAGCGATTCACGGCGGCGGGTCTCGTTGTAGAGCTCGCCTTCTTTGATCTTCAGCTCGCGGCGCACGACCTTGTCGCGGGTCTTCGAGTTGCCGACGACGTTGATCTGACCGAAATAGACCTGCGAGCCTTTGTCGAACTCGAAGGTCACGTCCACTTTGCGTTCTTGTTCATTGATCCGCGTCCGCGGAATGATGTTCGCGAACGCGTAACCCAAATCACCGTACTTTGCCTGCAGGGTGCTCAAGTCTTTTTGTAGAACGTCGTAGCTGAAGACATCGCGTTTATTGATCTCGATCGCTTCGCCGAGCTCATCGCGCGGGAACAGCAAGTCACCCGCGAAATCGATTTCACCCACGTTGAACTGTTCGCCCTCTTCCACGCGGATCGTGATGTAGATCGTTTTTTTGTCCGGGGTCACGTAGACCTGCGGACGATCGATCTTCACCTGGACGAAACCTTCATTGAAATACAGGAAGCGCAAGATCTGCGTGTCGCGATCGAACGCATCTTGTTTGTACGAACCCGAACCGCTGAGGAAGCTGAAGAAGCCGCCCTCTTGGGTCATCATCCGCCCCTTCAGGAAACCGTCTTTCAGTTTGCGGTTCCCGAGGAAGGTGATCTTCTTCACGCGGACTTTGTCGTTTTCGCTGATCTTGAACAGGATTTTGACCGTCTCGTCTTTCGTGACGTCGATCACCTGGGGCTCGATCCGCGCCAGGAAGTAACCCTTGTCCTCGTAGAGCTTTTGGATTTTTTCGACCGCGTCGCGCACCTTGGTCATGTTCAGAAGCTCGAACATCTTGATATTCGCGGCTTCCTTCAACTCATCGGTTTTGATTTCATCTTGGCCTTCGAAAGAGATCTCGACGACCGAAGGCTTCTCGACCACTTTGAAGATGAGTTCGGTTTGATCGGCGGTTCCATCGCGCAGCACCTGCACGTCATAGAAAAAACCGCTCTTGAAGATCGACTGCACGTCTTCGCGGATCATCTCCATGGTCCACGGCGAGCCCACCGCGAGTTTCATCCGCGCGGTGACGGCATCGGGTTCGATCTTGCGGTGGCCTTCGATCGTGATCTTCGCGACCCGTCCCGAAGCTTCCACCGGGGCCGGTACGGCCTTCGCCGTGCGCGGCTTGCGCGCGTTGGGTTTTGCGGGAGCGGCATTGGGGCGAACACGGCGATTCGCCGCCGGTTTCGCCGGCCGCGTCCCCGTCGGCCGCGCTTGCGCCGGGTCGCGATCCGCGACCTCCGTCAGCTCACCGCCCAGATCATCGATGCTGGCAGGCGCACGCTTCGGTTTCGGGACCGAAGTTTCGGAAGGCGCGGAGGTTTCGGTGGATTCCGACGCTGCAGGCAAAGCCGGGGCGCCGTTCAAAAATTCCGTCTCCTCCGAAGAGGTGCGAGCGTCTTGGGCGAAAACCACCGTCGACTGCAGTGAAACTGCGCAAACGAGCGCAAAACACAGCGAAGACTGCATCAAAGAAAAGCAAACACCACGACTCTCAACGAGAGGCGCCGGTTGGTTCAAGGAAAGCTGTCGCGAAAAGAGCACATCGACCAGTTTCAAAAAAGTTCCGCCGTCATCACTGTTCTCGGTGAGAAAACCCTATGATCTTCACTATTTATCTTTAACCGGCGTGAGCCTAACAAGGGCCATAGGCCTTGTCAAAATCAAAGACCTGTCCTTCGCCTGTGCAGGCGCGTCAGTCGAAGACTCACCGGGTTTCGACGAACTTCCCGTCCACGATTCGCAACGTCCGCGTGAACTTTTGCGCGAACTGCAAATCGTGCGTCACGACGATCAACGTCAGTCCGTATTTTTCCTTCAAATGGAAAAAGAGGTTCTGGATGATCTGCGAATTTTGCGAGTCGAGGTTCCCCGTCGGCTCATCCGCGAAGAGAATGCGCGGCCGCCGCACGAGCGCGCGCGCGATGGCGACCCGCTGAAGTTCCCCCCCCGAAAGCTCGTTCGGAAAGTGATCCGCCCGCGCCGCGAGCCCCAGCATGTCCAAAAGTTCCAGCGCCTTGATCTTGGCCGAAGCCTTGGAGTCGCCCGCGATGCGACTGGGAATCATGACGTTTTCGACCGCCGTGAACTCCGCCAAAAGATGGTGAAACTGAAAGACGAAACCCATCTCGCGATTGCGCAGTTTCGCGACTTCCTCGTCCGACAACTCCATCACGTTCGTTTCGCCGAAGTAAAGTTCCCCCTCGTTCGGTCGATCCAAGGTCCCCAGGATGTGCAACAGCGTCGACTTCCCCGCCCCGCTGGAGCCGACGATCCCGATGGATTCGCCCGCCTTCACGTCGATATCGACGCCGCGGAGGATTTCGAGTTCGGAGGTGCCTTGGGCGAAGTGTTTGCGCAGTCCGATTCCGCGAACCAAAATTTCACTCATAACGGAGTCCTTCCACGGGCGAAAGCTTCGCCCCTTGCCGCGCGGGCGCGAGCGTCGCGAGCACACAAATCACGAGGGTGACGCCCAGAATCGCGAGGATATCCTGCGGGCGGAAATCGAGTTCGATGTAGCTGATTTTATAAACGCTGGCCGGAAGCAGCCCCAAGTTGGTCTGCGCCCATTCGAAGAAGTAACCCAAGACCACGCCGAGCCCCAGGCCCGCCGTGCACCCGATGATCCCGAGCGCCACTCCTTGCAGACAAAGCACGCCGACCATCTGGCGCGGACTCACGCCCAGCGCCTTCAAAATGCCGATCTCGGGATAACGTTGGACGACGTTCACGTAAAGACTGGTCGCCACGTTGAATGACGCCGCCACGACGATGACCAAAATCACGAAGAAGACGACGAGCTTTTCGATCTCGACCGCGTCGAACATATTTTCGTTGATGTCACGCCAGTCGCGTACCCGGAAACCCGGCCCCAGCTGCTCACTCAAACGGAAGCTGGCGGCACGCGCCTTCAGGCCGTCTTCGACCCGCAGAATGAAACCCGAATCACGACTGCCCACGTCCGCGAGCTTCTGCAGATCCTTGATCGGCATCATGACCATGCGCTGATCGTACTCGAACTTTCCGAGCTCGACGACGCCCGCGACTTCGAACACCCCGATCTTGCGTTTGAATTCTTGCGGATCGAATTCGCTGGGCAGCGGGACGAGCAGGCGAAACGTATCGCCCGGTTTCAAACCGAAGGTTTCGGCGACGCCCTTTCCGATCAGGACGCGCGCGTTCGGCGACTCTTTGGACGCCCCCCGAATCGCCAGCTCTCCGTCCAGCAAACGACGCTCGAGATTCAGCACCTTCCAAGCTTCGCCCTCGTCGAGGCCCTGCATGAACACACCTTGAATTCGCCCCTTGTGCGCCAGCACCCCTTCAACACTCAGAAAACGTGTCATCGCTTTCGTTTCGGGAACGATCTTCTGCACGCGCTCTTTGAGTTTCTCGGGCGGCTCATTGCCGATCCGGTAGCGGAAAATCTGCACGTGACCGGTCACATCCGAAAGCGACTCACGCAGGGTCTTTTCGAAGCCGCTCATCACCGCCATGCTGACGACCAAACACGCCACGCCCATCACCAGACCCGCGAGCGAAATCCAGCCCGTCAGGTCGAGACCGAAGCCGCGTCCCCGCTTCAGCAGGCGATAAGCGATCTCGAGAAGCGCGGGCATCAGCCGCGGGCTCCGGGCGCGTTGTCGCCGGTGGCCGTCGTCAAATTCGATTTCAGGTAGGCCATGATGAAATCCTGGATCTCGCCATTCGTGACATCTTGGATTTGGTTCGTTTCATGACCCGTCCGGTGATCCTTCACCATTTGGTAGGGATGCATGACGTAAGAGCGGATCTGCGACCCCCACTCGTTCGCTTTTTTGCCCGCTTCTTGTTCGGCTTTGGCCTTTTCGCGCGCTTCGACTTCGCGTTCGTACAACGCCGCCTTCAGCATCTTCAGCGCTTTTTCACGGTTCTGAATCTGCGAGCGTTGGTTTTGGCAGCTGACGATGATCCCGCTGGGCAAGTGATACATACGGACCGCGGAGTCCGTCTTGTTGACGTGCTGTCCGCCCGCCCCGCTCGAGCGGAAAGTCTCGACCTTCAAGTCCTCGGGACGGATCTCGATTTTGATGTCGTCGTCGATTTCGGGCCAGCAGAAAACCGAGGCGAAGCTCGTGTGGCGACGCGCGTTCGAGTCGAAGGGCGAAATCCGCACCAGACGATGGACGCCCGACTCGGCCTTCAAATAGCCGTAGGCGTAGGCGCCTTCGATCAAAAGCGTGACCGATTTGATCCCCGCCTCTTCGCCGTCGGACATCTCCATCACGTCGACCGAATAGCCGCTCTTCTCGGCGAAGCGCATGTACATTCGCATAAGGATGGAGGCCCAGTCTTGAGCCTCGGTCCCGCCGGCGCCCGAGTTGATCGAGATGTAGGCGCTATTCGCATCGAGCTCGCCGTTCAAGACGCGTTTGATCTCGAGTTCGCTACCCAGTTTTTTGAGTTGGTCGATTTCGCTTTTCGCTTCGGTGAAGGTATCTTCGTCCGACGCTTCGGTCGCCATCTCGATCAGGACCTTCGCGTCTTCCAGACGTTGGTGAAAGTCTTCGTATTCTTTGATCGATTTATCGAGGAAGGAGCGCTCTTTGTTGAGCTTCTGCAGCTTATCGGGGTCATTCCAGATCGCGGGGTTCTCCGCGCTCATCGCTAGTTCTTCGAGCCGACGCTTTTTGGCGTCGAGGTCAAAGATACCCCCGAAGGTCTTCCGACAAGCGCGTGAGCTCGCCGAGGTTTTTGTTTACGTCGTACATTTCCGAAGCGATCGACATCGATGGGATCCTTTGCAGACAAGAGTCTTAGGGGTCCCATTCTGGCCGAGGGCGGGGCGGCGGGTCAAATCCCGCGCGCCGCGTTTGGCTTTTAAAAGTCGCTCTGACGGAGCGTGCACTCGACCCAGCCGCGCGCCCGCAGCCGGTCCCCTTTCGGTCCCGTCAGCTGCTCGCAGTCGAACTTGATGTCGAGCTTCGTTCCCGAAAGCGACGCTTGAAAGTCGCAGGCTTTGCCGTCGGGCGAAAACGAACCGTCCGCATCCTTGTACTCTTTCAAAGCCACGTAGACGTGAGTGTCGACGTCGCGACCGACTTCCGAAACGTCCTGCGGGCGGGCCGAGCGGTAGAACGAAAAATAGACGCCGTCGTAAGCCCAGCCGGTGTTCTTGCGGTTTTCACCCTTCTCTTGAAGGCTGATGAGATAACCGCTTTTCCCGCGCGCGCAGTACACCGCCGTATTCGGATCGGTGCCGTACGCGGTCGTACGACTGTGCGCGCCCGAGTAGGTGACCGACGACGTGCCGTCGGAGGGTTGGCCCTGCGCCGAAACTCGCGCCCCGTCCCCACCGGACGGCGAGCAGGCCGCCAGTGTCGAACAAATCACCACTCCCGAAAAAGCTTTCATGACGCCCATCGCGACTCCCCTTGAATTTCATCGATTTCAATCTTCGCGCAGGGGGAGAGCAAAACCGATGCCCCGCTAGAGGCTCGCGCGCAGCTTTTCGAAAATGGCGTCTTGAAGCGTGAACATCTTTTTCGCGTCCCGCTCGTTCGTTTCGTGATCGAAACCCAGAAGATGAAGCATCCCGTGGATCACCATGTAGCCGAGCTCTTCGCGAAACGACAGCTCGTGCTCGCGTGCCTGGCGTTCGAGAACCTGCGGGCACAACACCAGATCCCCCAGGGGCTCTTCGTTTTGAAAGCTCAGAACGTCGGTCGCGTATGCGCGCCCCCGGTATTCGAGGTTCAAGGCCTTCGCCGGCCCCGGATCCATGAAGACGATACTGAGCTCCGCCGCGCGCGGCAGCTTCACGCGCCGGGCGCGCAAAGCTCGCTCGACGTCGGCGACCCACGTTTTTAAGAAAGCGCGCGGCAGCGGCTTCTTCGATTGATTGATCAGATTGAGTTCGATCACGACGCGGGCTTCCCGGTCGGACGATTGAACATGGGGGTCGTATTTTCCGAGGCGCCCCCACCTTGCGCGCGCGGGTAATCGATGCGCTGGTGATAAATCCCGAGCAAAATCCGCGTGAACGCGGCTTCCACTTTAGAGAGGTCCTTCAAAGTCAAAGAACACTCATCCAACTGTCCGTCCAAAAACTTTCGCTGCACGATATTGCGGACGATGTTCTGCAGACGCACGGGCGTCGGCTCGTCCAGCGAACGTGCGGCCGCCTCGATGGAGTCCGCGAGCATACACAAAGCGGCTTCCCGGAACTGAGGTTTCGGTCCCGGATAGCGGAACTCTTCTTCGGGGACCTGCTTTTCGTCGTCCCCGCAGCGTTCCAGCGCCTTGTTGTAGAAATACGAGATCAACGTCGTTCCGTGGTGCTGCAGGATGCCCGCGATGATGGGTTCGCCCAGCTTGTGCTCCATCCCGAGCTCCACGCCGTCTTTCACGTGCGCGATCAGGAGCGTCTTCGACATATAGGGCGAAATGTGATCGTGCGGATTGTGACCGGGCTTTTGGTTCTCGATGAAGTAGTTCGAGTGCTCCATCTTCCCGATGTCGTGGTAATAACACATGACTTTACCGAGCAGCGAGTTCGCGCCGATCTCTTCCGCCGCGGCTTCGACCATCGAGCCCACCATCATCGAGTGGTGGTAAGTGCCCGGTGCCTTCACGATCATGTCTTTGAGCAGCGGATGGTTCAGATTCGAAAGCTCCAACAGCTTCACGTCCGTGGTGTAGTTGAAGAGGCTTTCCAATCCCGGCACCACCATCATCGCGACGAACGACGACAAGATCCCGCCGATCAAACCCGCGGGGACCATCCACATCAGCTCCGAGCCCAGTAGCGTGGGCTGATCGGCCTTTTGGATCAGGACGATCAACGCGACCACCGCCGCCGACACGAGCCCCGTACGCACGCCCGCCCAGTAAATGTCGTTGCGCTTTTTGCAGCTGAAAACTCCGCGCGCCGCCGCGATGCCGCCCGCCATGGTGACGAGCATGACCGGAAAGTTGAAGTCCGTCATGACCCCCATCGCGATCGCCAGGAATGCGGTGAACAGCCAAATGACTTCGCCCGATTGAATCAAAAGACCCAAAAGCATCGGTCCCGCCGCCACCGGGGCCGCCAGGATGAACGCCGTCGCCGGAATCGCCGTCCCGAACTTGGCGACCAGCGAATCCTCGGTGAAGAACAAAAAGGTCTTCGTCATGATCACGCAGCCGATCGCGATCATGCCCATGACCGTCAGGTCACGACTCGCGATCTTCACTTTCCCCATCGTGTAACGACGCAGGTACGAGAAGAAAACCACGACGATTCCCAGGAAAAGAAAAGTCGTCGCGAGGAGCACCAGTTCGTAACGCCCTTCGGACTTCACGGACTTGATCTTGTCGAGCCACGCATCGTGATAGGGCTGAATGACGCTGCCTTTTTGAATGAGCACCTGATTCCGTTTGACGGAAACGGTGACCGGCAAAACGGAATCCCGCGCCTGCGCGCGCCGCGTTTCCGTTTCTTGCACGTTCACGGTCAGATTGGGACGCACGAGGGTGCGCGCCAAATTTAGAACGGCGACCTGTTCGGTCGGAGAAAGTCCCCGCGTCTCGCGCAACTGAAAGAATTCGTCTTCGTTCAGATCGACGAGGTCGGTCTTGCGGATGTGGAACTCGCGTCCCCCGTTGTTCTTCTGCACCACGCGGGCCAGAACCATTTGGGTCTTCGACTGGATATTTTTGGCGACGCCGTCGATGATTTTGTCGCGGTACCAGAAATCGAGGTTCCGCAAGAGCGCATTCTCGATGCGCGCGTTGAAGCGGTTTTCGACCAGCCACTCGAACATGTACTCATTCACCGCGAGCCCGAGCTCTTTGTCGAACTCGCCTTTATGGATGAAAAAATCCTTCACCATTTCGGCGCGGAGCGAAGCATTTTTCGGCCACGGCATCTGCTTGAGTTTCGCGCGCATCAGCCGGAATGACCGGTAGACGTGATTGGAAACCTGCTCGAAAACGTGGGGATCGAAATCGAAAACCGTCGGTACGCTTTCCGTCGCTTTCGCCCGACGTTCGTCGGTCGTGAACTGATCGACCATCGTGAACGCCACGGGCGAAACGATGTCTTCCTTCGCGATATCGCCGATCTCGTACTCGACGTGGGTCCGGATCTCGAAGTTCATCGCGATCGCAAGCAAAAGCGCGAACAGAAAAACGACCGAAAAACGCCGCAAATGGAACTTTTGATCCAATTTGAACAGGAGGTGCAGAAGCGGCGAGCGCTCCAAACCCATGCGCTGCACCCAATCGTGGAACTTCTGACTGTGGTCAGAGTACCTCTCGCGGATGTGCAGATCTTCGTCTTTAAGACTCGGCGGTTTCTTAGGCATCAGAAGCCCTTTTTCTCTCACAATTATCGGTTGGAAGACATCAAAACTCCAAGGCGTCTATCGCTGCGCGCTGGACTTTTCGCTTGGAAAAATGCCCGATTTCTCTGCTACAACGGAACATATGCAAACCCGCTCCCCGTCCCGCGAGGCCCTAGTCCAAGAATTCCTGCGTTTGGTCGATATCGTCGCGAGATTGCGCGGACCGGACGGTTGTCCCTGGGACAAAGAACAGACCCAGAAATCGCTCACCAAGTACGTCCTGGAAGAGGCTTTCGAACTCGCCGAGGCGATCGACTCCGGAAACCAAAAGCACATCCTCGATGAACTTGGCGACTACCTCTTTCAAGTCGTCTTGCAAGCCCAGGTCGCGCAGGATGAAAACCTCTTCGCGCTGACGGACATTCTGAAGAACCTGTCGGACAAAATGATCCGCCGCCACCCTCATGTCTTCGGCGACGTTAAAGCCGAAACCAGCGCCGAGGTCCTCGTGAACTGGGCCAAAATCAAAGCGGCCGAGGTCGAAGCAAGCCCCGAGCCCGCCAAGCCCTTCCGCCTGGCGAAAGAGCTGCGCGGCTTTCCGGCGCTCTTAACCAGTTACAAAATCGGCAAACGCAGCGAAGACTGGAAGTTCGACTGGGACACACCCGCCCAAGTCGAAGCGAAGGTCACCGAAGAGTTTCGCGAGGTCCAAGAGGCCATCGCGCAGAAGGATCCGGCCGCGCAGCTCGATGAAATGGGCGATCTGCTGTTCGCGGTCGCGCAGTGGGCCCGTCATTTGGGAATCGATCCCGAGGCCGCGCTTCGCCAGGGCAATCTGAAGTTCGAAAAACGCTTCTCGGTGATGATCGAACACGCGAAACTCACGCAGGATCAGTTCCGCGCGCTGCCTCTAGACGAGAAAGAGGCCCTCTGGGCGGACGCGAAAAAGTTCGTCAGAAAATCCGCAACCCCGACCTGAAATCCGCTCCCCGAAAGGGGCTGCCGTAAACTTCGACGAAAGCGCCGGAACATTCCCGCGCTTTCTGCCCAAGATTTTTTCGACGCAAATATTTTTTAAAGCTGGTCTGATTCGAGAATCGCTCGCGCTTCCGCGCACTTCGACGCGTTCGATTTTGGATCGCGCCCCCAATCCCGCATTGATCACGCGAGCTTAGCATCGGCTTCGCGAAAGTTTCAAAGTCCGGGGCGCGCCTCTAATCTGAGTTCCATGGAACACATGGCTCAAGGAGGAATCATGAATGGAAGCACCCAACGCGCACGGATGCGCGTCGCTTCAGGAGCGCTGATGCTCGCGGGACTCATGCTGGTCATCACCGCTTGCGAGAAAGGCGACCGGAGCTACTCTCTGCTTTCAGATACGGAAGCCTTCCAGCAGAACGCGACCTACGTTCCGCGCAAAATCGATGTCCTTTGGATCATCGATAACTCGGGCTCTATGAAGTCGAGTCAGGACAATCTGACCGCGAACTTCGCCTCCTTTATCAATCGCTTCAAAGCACTCAATTACGACTTCCGCATGGGCGTCAATGCCACGGATGCATGGCTCGGACGCTACAATTCTTCACGGATCGGGCTGCGCCGCCTCAGGGATGGGGCGGGGTCCAGCCATAGCGGCGTGTTCGTGATGGATCGCAATACGGCCGACATCCAGAACGTGTTCATGGTGAACGCGACCCAAGGAATCAGCGGCTCGGGCGACGAACGCGCGTTCAGCTCGATCGAAGACACCCTCAATCATATCGACAACGCGGACTTCCGCCGCTCCGACGCTTACCTGGCCATCATCATTCTGTCGGACGAGGACGACTTTTCGGCGACGACCTCGGCGCACCTGAACAACAACTACAATAGTTCGCGCCTGATCCCGGTCAGCTACTACAAGAACTATCTCGACGGCAAAGTCGGCGCGGGCAACTGGTCGGTCAACGCGATCACGATCCTGGACGCCCAATGCCGCGACGATCTGAACGCGCAAAGCTCCGGCCGCATCATCGGTAAACGTTACGTCGAACTGTCGAAAGCGTCGGGCGGCGTGCAGACCTCGCTCTGCGGTGACTTCGGCGAAAGCCTGACTTTGATTTCGGACCTTTTGATCGAAGTGTCGTCGAGCTTCAAACTCGACCGCGAGCCGATCCCCGCCTCGATTCGGGTGCTGGTCGACGGTCAAGCCGTCACCCAGAATGCCACGAACGGTTGGGATTACGACCCCGCGACGATGACGGTCACCTTCCACGGATCGGCGGTTCCGGCGGCGGGACAAAAGGTCATGATCAGCTTCGATCCGCTGGCACCGAAAAACTAAGTTTCCAAAGTATGGATGGACGTTTCTTACAAGGAGGATTTTGAGATGGGCGCAGTATTACAGTTTATGAATGATTCGGGTATCGTGGGTTGGGCCATTTTGGGGATCGGTCTCGCGACTTTCGCGCTGATCGGCGAACGGGCCTACGCACTTTACTTCAAGGTTTCGCTGAAAGGCGACGACCTTTACAGCAAGATCCGCGGCCTCGTCTCGGCACGTAAAACCGACGAAGCCCTCGGCATCGTGCACGATCTCAACCAGAAACCCCTCGCATCGGCGTTCCGCACGATCCTGGAAAAAGCGGATCGCGATGACGACACGATTTTCCAAGCTCACGATATCGCGCTCGCCGAAAATATCCCGCAGCTGACGCGCCGGACGCATTACCTGTCGATGCTCGCCAACGTCGCGACGCTGATGGGACTGCTCGGTACGATCCACGGTCTGATTCTTTCCTTCGCGGCGGTCGCGTCCGCCGATCCGACGCAGAAGCAGGCGCTGCTCGCGCACGGGATCTCGGTTTCGATGTACACGACGGCGCTCGGCCTCGTGGTCGCGATTCCCGCGATGGTTTTCTACTCGTTCCTGATCAGCCGACAAAACTCGCTGGTCGATGAAATGACCGAAAAATGCGGCAAGCTCACGGAGCTGCTGACGAGCCACCACTAAGACGGTGCTGGGCCAATCCTTCGCGGCGGGGACGACCGCGAAGGAATGAAAACTAACTTCAGGAGGATGGGATGAGAGGCAAAAGATATACACCTCGCCGCGAGGCGAATCACGAATTCGAACTGGATCTGGCACCGCTGCTGTCGGTGTTGGTCAAACTCGTACCGGTGCTGCTCATCTCGTCGGCCTTCGTACAGGTGATGACGATCGAAAGCGATCTTCCGGGCTCGCTCGCCAAAGCGGTCGAGCAAAGCCACGAGCAAAAAGTCCAAATCAAAATGGTCGCCGAGAACGATAAAGACGTCACCCTCGTGATGACCATCGACGGTAAAAACGAGGAAGTTCAAATTCCCGCCAAAGAGGGCGTCATCGACTTCGAAGCCGTGCACGCGGGACTCGTCGAAATCAAAAAGCGTTACCCCGAAAGCTTCCACTTGATCCTCAAGGCTTCGGGCACCGTCACGTATCAAGAGACCGTTTCCTTGATGGACGAAGCCCGCAAGTCGAAAAGCGAAACCGTGGAGTTCACTTACCGCGACAAAGAAAAACCCGATCAACCGCAGAAGACTCAGTGGATGTTCCCCGAAGTCATGATCGAACCGTCGGAGGCCACATGAGACGCTCTAGAAAACCCGCGCGCCGCGAATCGGGCACCTTCCCCCTGAATATCACCTCGATGTGCGACATGTTCACCCTGCTGCTGGTCTTCCTGCTGCAGACTTACGCCACCTCGGATTTCAACGTCGAGATGGACCCGACCACGAAGCTGCCGATGTCGAGTTCGATGAAAGAGCCCAAACGCGTCCCGCAAGTGTTGGTTTCCAAAGACGCGATCAAAATCGACGGCGTGGTCGTCGCGAAGCTCACCGACGGACGTCCGCAGGCGAGCGACCTGGATCCGCACAATCCCGCGCTCGTGAAACCCCTGTTCGAAGCGCTGAAAGGCAAAGCGCCGACCGAACCGTCGGTGAACGATGCGGTCATTTTGTCGGCGGACTCACGTCAGAACATGGCTTCGCTGGCCCCTTACCTCACGACCATTTCGGCCGCGGGTTTCGCCAAGGTGAAATTGGCGACCGTGCTCGGGCGCTAAGGAGGATCGCATGAAGACGTCGCGTTTCCTCCTTCCCCTGCTGCTTTTGACCTCGCCCGCTTTCGCGCAGAAAGAGATCGTCAAAGATCCCGTCGCGTCCGAAGCGCTCGTATCGATGAGCGAACAAAAAGCCATCGAGGCCTTGGAGCGCATTCTTGAAAAACGCCGCGGTTCGCCCGACGAGCCCGATCTGCTCGAGCGCTTGTCGGAACTTCACCTGAAGCAGGCGAAGTCCGTGCGTTTTTTCAATTTGAACCGCACAAACGACAAGAACCTGTCGCTGCTTCCGCCCGTCATCAAAGAAAAGGCCGCGCTGCGCCCGCTGAAAAAAGCGGTGGAGTGCTTCCAGCAGATCCAGACCAAGTCCCCGAAATACGCCCACGCGGATCGCGTGCACTTCCACAAAGCCCTGACCCTCGCGCAGATGGGCCTTTTCAAACCCTCGACCGTGGAAGTCGAAATGCTGCTGGCGAAGTATCCGAAATCGGAATGGCGTTCCGACGCGCACCTGCTGATCGGCGAAGTCTTCTACGACAGCCAACGCTATACCCAGGCCCTCAGCCATTTCAACGAAGCCGCGACCAGCGATAAAATCAAGATCTCGCACTACGCGCAGTACAAAGCGGCGTGGACCCTTTACAACCTGGAACGCAACGAAGACGCGATCGCGAAGCTCATGGGCTTGGTCAAAGCCGTCGATCCCGAAAAACCCGAAGGCTTCGCGTTACGGAGCGAATCGTTGCGGGACATCGCCCTGTACCTGACCGAAACCCGCGCCTCGAACGAAGCTTTCGACTTCTTCCAAAAGTTCACCACGCCCCAAGAAACGGCGGCGGGCCTTTACCGGATGGCGAACATCTACCGCTCGCACTCCAAACATAAAGACGCGCGCTTGATCGCGAACGAATACTTGAAACGCGGCACCGACGAAACCGGCAAAATCCAGTTTCGCCTGCTGATGGCGAAGGACGCCAAAGAACGCAAAGATCCCACCGATCAGGTCGCGCACTTGAAAGCCGCCTACGACCTGTGTTTGATCCAACCCGACGACGCCGAGGTCTGTAAACAGGACCTGCGCGTGCAGCTGACCGAATCGGCGGAAGACGCATGGAAATCGTGGGAAAAAACCAAAAATCCCGCGGCCCTGAAAGCCACCAAAGAGATTTTCGAGATCGAAATTCAGCGCAATCCCGATCCCCGCCCGAAAACGCTGGAGGCTTACGCCGAACTGCTTTTCCAATCCGACGATTTCGAAAATGCCGCGCGGATTTACCGCGAACTGGTCGCGAAAACGAAAAATGATAAAACTCCCAAGGCGGACGCGAAACTCAAAGAAAAGGCCCTCGAGAAATACCAGTACGGAAGCCTCGTTTCTTTGGACCGCTGGATGGATCAGAACAAAAATGCCGTCCTCGCCCCCGAGTTTTATAAAGAAGAAGTTCTGGTCCACCTGAAGGACTTCCCGCAAACGCCCTTCAAGGCCGAGCTGCTCTTGCGTCTGGCGAACATCCAGTACGCCGAAATGGATTTCGCGAAAGCCGAAGCCAACTTGCGCACCGTGCTCGCCACCAACGTCAAAGCGAAGGATGCCAAAGAAGATCCCCGCGTCCCCGCCGAGAACTTGCTTCTGGAAACGCTGAAAGCGCAGAACAAGACGGCCGAGTTCCGTAAAACTTTGGACGGCATCACCGAAAAAACGACCGACACGACCCGCAAAACCGAACTGCGCCGCTTGGTCGCACAGCTGGAGCTCGAAAAACTCGAAACGGCCCCCACCGGGACCGATGGCGATGCGAAGAAGCTGAAGGAATATCTGGATTTCATGCAGGCCTACAAAAACGACGTCAAAGTCACCGAGCCCGTCTACTGGAAGACGCTCGCGCTCGCGTTGACCATGAACGAAGACAAAGTCGCCTTCGAACTGATCGAGCGTAAAGCCGACAGCAAAGACGTGCGTTTGTGGGACGGCCTGAAACAGATCCTGGTGCGTTTCGATAAGACGCCCGCCGCGAAACGCCCGGGCAGCGTCGAGCTTTTCGAAACCTCGCTGAAACGCGCGAACGGCAACGAGGTCGCCAAGATCCTGTGGACCTACCGCGAAAACCTGATCCAGTACAACGGCTCGCCCGCGCGCATCGCCGCACTGGAAAACGAGATTTTAAAACGCGGCATGGAGCCCGAAAAAAGCCTGATCCTGGTTTCCCGTCTGGAAAAGGATTTCGAAGCCGGCAAAGTCGAAAAGGTTTTCAACGAGTCGCGTGCCCTGGTCGCTTCCTCCAAACCCGCGATCGTGCGCGCCCGCGCGCGCCTGTTGCAAGCGCGCGTCCTGGAGCAAGAACTCCGTCGCCAGAGCGTGAAGAGCTCGCTGACCCGTTTGCAAATGGTCATCGGCATGAAACTCGAAAAACTCGGCAAAGCGCAAGAAGCCTTCATGTCCACGATCCAAATGGCGGGCCAAGACCCGGCAACATCCCGTGACGCCCGCGAAGGCCTGAAACGTTGTTTCCAGCACTCGATCGAGGCCCTGAAAGCCGTCGAGATCAAAGAAGAACTGAACGCTCAAGAGAAGAAATCCCTGGATGAACAGATGCAGAATCTGATCAGTCCGCTCGAGCTCCAATTGAAGGAGCTCATCGCATCGGAAGAGGTGAAGTCATGATGAAATTCACTGTCCTTATCACGTTGGTTTCGGTTTTCCTGGCACTGCCCGGCTACGCGCAGTTCAAAAAGGGCGCCGGCTCCGAAAAACGTTCGAAAGTCCAAGAGGTCAACTTCGAAGAGATGACCATGAAAGGGACGATTCGTAACCCCGAGGGCGCCTTCCTCGTGCAGAAGAAGAACCTGAAGTTCTTCCCGCTGTACGAAGTTCAGAAAGACATGGATGCCCGGATCCGCGGGAGTGAGCCCGACGAGATTCTGAATACCACAATGACCCGTACCCGGAGCGCGAAATGAATCAGCTCTTCGTCACGCAAAAAGGCCAGGACGGCCGCGAAAAAATCTACCGTTTCGATCACGACCGCGAGCAGGTGGTCCTGGGCCACTCGCGTAAGGCCGATATCCGTCTGCCCAAAGCGATGTCGGAACACATCGAAGGCTGCATCCTTTTCGAAGATGGCGCGTGGACTTACCACTCGTTCAGTCTGAACGAAAAGGCGCCGATCCTGGTGCCGTTACGCGGGACCGGAAAATTCCGCATCGGTGAGTTCGTGTTCTCGACCGAAATCGTCGAGCAAAAGTCGATCTTCGACGACGCGCCGACCGAAGGCGAGCTGGGCGAGCAGATCGTCCTGTTCCATAACCGCGGTCACCTGTTCCACTCCGCTCGCGTTCAACCCGGCGAAACTTTGAACCTGGAACTCGCGGGCGAAAATATGTCCGTGAAGACCCAACCGTCACGCACGTGGATTTATGAAACCCAAGGCTCCTTCGAAATCCGCCAGAAAACCCTGGCCCGTCAGGGGGTCGCCGCCTACCTGAAGAGCTTGAAAGAGAGCTTCGAGACCTCGCGTCACGACAAAATCGTGATGGCCTCGATCCTGGCGGTCTTCATGATCGGCGCGCTTTCGACGTCGTTCGTTAAAAAGACCTCGGTCGAAGTGGCGGCGGATGAAATTCCGAAATCCTCGCAGCCCTTGGTCATGAAGCTCGTGCCTCCGACCGAGCGCCGCGCCCCCGAAGCCCCCGGCAAAAAGAACGAAAACCAAAACAACCGCGTGGCCCGCATCCAAGATCTTTCGCAATCCATCGCCGCCCGCGCCGGAAAATTCCTGAAGCGAGCGTCGCGGATGCCCGCCTCGATCGGCCCGAACGGCACGTTGAACGCCCCCGCGATGGGCGTCGCGAATCTCGATGGACCGTCGACGGACTGGAATACTGCGGCCGGCACCAAAGTTTCGGGGCAAGTCGGCGGCTCGCTGGCGGGCGGGACCGGCGGCAACGCCCGTCTGGCCGGTAACGGCATCGGAACGTCCGGCGTGAATCTGCTGGATCAAGAATCCGAAGTCACCGGAGGACTCGACCGTGAAGTGATCGCGGATTTCATCCGCCGCAACATCGGTCACATCCTGTACTGCTACGAACGCTCTTTGTCCGCGAACCCGAATCTGTTCGGGAAGGTGTCCGTCCGCTTCGTGATCGGGGCTTCGGGGAAAGTCGAAACGCAGAAGATCGGCGAATCGACCCTGAAAGACCAACGCGTCGAGGGCTGCATCCTGGACAAGGTCGCCCAGTGGAAGTTCCCGACGCCGAAAGGCGGGGTCCAAGTTTCGGTCAACTACCCGTTCCTGTTTAAGACGACGAATTAAAAGAAAAGAATAAAAGGTCAGACACACACTTGAAAGAACATCGGAGGTTCTTCATGCAGACGACAAAAACAATCCCCCACGCAATCAAAATTGGACTCTTGGCTTTGATGTGCGGAATTTCCACCCCGGCCTTCGCGCAAAATGCGGACTCGGACAAGGTGGACTTGAAAAAACTCGAAGAGAAATACTGGGCGGCGAAGGACAGCGACTATTCGGTGGTCCAAAACCGCACGTACACGAAAGCGAACCGCCCCTACATCTCACTTTCGTACGGCCCCCTCCTCAACGACAGCTACTCTACGGGCCGGATGACGAACGCGGCCATTGGGTACTTCTTTAATGAGCGCTGGGGTGTCGAGTTCGCATACGAAAAAGGCGACTTAAAAGATAACGACGGCGTGACGAAATATCGCGACCAGTACGGCGTGCAAGTCGACTATAATAAATTCGTGAGCAACAAATCTTTAAACGTCATCTTCGTTCCCCTCTACGCGAAAATGAGTTTCCTGGACACGTCGATCCTGTACTTCGACATGCAGTTCGCGGCGGGCATCGGACAAACGGAATATGAAGTCCAACGCAATATCGGCCCGGAAACGAAATCGGCGACCTCGTTCAACTTCGATATCACCCAGCAGTTGTTCTTCCACGAACACATCGCCCTGCGCTTGGACATCAAGAACAAGTGGTCCAGCCAGGATCGTCAGCGCTACCAGCTGAGCGGCAGCCAAACGGAGGCTGATCGCGGACTGCCCAACCTGAGCGCGCAGGATACGAGCATCCTGCTGGGCGTGACTTTCTTTTACTAATTAAGAACCGGATATCAGAACTAAAGGCAGAAAAGGACTTTCGCCATGAAAAGACAAAACCAGGTTCGCTACGCTCCCCTTATGCTCGCCGCCCTCGTCGGTAGCGCGAGCTTCGCGCAAGCCGCCGGCCCCACGAAAACCTCCGCTCCCGCGAAACGGATTGCGCGCGCGCCGCAGAACGCGGGCGGCAAGCCTGTCGTGATCCCGCGGCATCAACTGCCCAACGAAAAGAACTTCGAATTTCAGCATCGCCCGTCGGTGATTCCCGACGTGCCGGCGCGCTTTCAAGCGCCCGCGGCCCGTGGCGCACGTCCCGAGACTTCGCTGAAGGGTTTGGACATGAAACCCGAAGCGCCCGTCGCCCAACCCAAAGGCGCGGCGGCGTTTCAACTTCCGAAAGGGGCCATGCCCGCATTGGGGGCCGAAGCCGTCCTGCAGCTCAAAGAGACGAACGATCAACTGAAAACCGTCGAGAGCTACACCGCCGACGAGCTTCGTTTGTTCGAAGCTTACGTCCTTCTGGAAGATCAGAAAAAACCGCTCCCCGCTTTGGGAAACTTCGCGACCTTGATGACGAAAAAGTCGGCGCTACAAGACTCGGCCCGCTGGGGTTACGCGCACGCGGCCCTCGCGCTCGGACTACGCGTCCAATATGAAGTGACGCTGCTGGAGTTCTTGAGTCGCGGAACCCCCGCATGGTCCACGCGTGCGACCGAAAGCCTGGTGCGCAACTCGGATATGGATAAATCGGTGTGGGTGCAACATTTAAGCGAAACGCAATTTGGGTCGCTCAAAGTCGAGGCCCCTTCGGACGCCTACCTGATGTTACGGGTCCACCGCCAAATCGCGCAGAAACAGGTCAAAGACGCGCTCGAAACTTTGAAACAGATCGCGCCGAACTCAAAGATCTTCGGTCTGCGCGCGTATTTCGAGGCGCTGTTGGAATACCGTCAAGGCAGCCTCGCCCCCGCGAAGACCTCGCTCGCGACGGCGCTGAAACAGCACCCCGAAGCCTTCCGCGAAAACGAGATCAAAGCCAAAGCCAATATGCTTATGGGACGTTTGAGCTTCCAGAGCCGCGACTTCAACAACGCGTTCGAAGCCTACCGGAACGTCCCGAAGAACAACCCCGTCTGGCCCGAAGCCATGATGGAGCAAGCCCTCAGCCAAATCCTTTATGAAGACTTCGAAGGCGCGGCGGGGAATATGTTCTCGCTGCATACGGACTTCTTCAAGAAGTCGTATTCGCCGGACAGTTACCTGATCCGTACGGTCGGCTACCTGAACCTGTGCCAGTACGCCGATGCCCTGCAGGTCGTGCAGGATCTGCAACGCAAATACAAACCGATTCTGGAAGGTCTTGAGCGATACGGAAAAGTCAAAGGCACGTCGGACTACGATACGATCCGCGAGTTCGCGAAAAACCCGGGTGTCAGCGACGTCAAGGGTGTCGCCCGCCCGTTCCTGTTCGCCTGGACGCAAGATCCGGACTTCCAACGCCACCAGGTGCGCATCAACCAATTCGAAGACGAACTCGAGGCGTTCCGTGGCCTGTCGTTAACCGTGGTCAAGCAAGAGCGCGAACTCTCGAAAAAGATCGCCGAGGCTTCCGACGCCGTTTCTGCGGCCGTCGCCGCGAAAGCGGACGCCGAAAAAATGGCGAAGCTGAAAAACCAATTGGAATCCGCGAAAGTGGAATCGAAAATGTTGCAGCTCGCGCGTAAGTCGCTCGCCCAGATCCGTCCCGAAATCACCGCGAAGCTGGAAGGATTGAAGGACGAACGTAAGGCCCTGGCCCTCGAGGCGCTTTCGCAGCGTCGCACGTCCCTGCACGGCGCGCTGAAAGGCGTGATCGATCAGTCGGAAGTTCTTTTGTACGAAATCTACAACGGCGCCGGCGATCACCTGCGCTTCCAAGCGGCGGGCGGCGAAATCGAAGCCCGTCGAACAGCAAGCCTCAATCCCAAGAAGGACGAGGCCGTGAATTGGAAGTTCAAAGGTGAAATTTGGGAGGACGAGCTCGGACATTTCCGTTCATCGCTCTCGAACGTCTGCGCCAAAGAAACCGCTAGCAACTAAGATCTAAGGAAGGATCAAACACATGAACTCGCATCAATTACTTCAACGTCTTGCCCTGTTCGCCGCCGTCAACGCTTTTGCCGCCTCACTCGCGTGGGCGCAAAGCTCCAGCCCCGAAGTCTTCAGCCGCGTCGAGAAGAACATCGAAAACGCGAAGGCCAACCGCGAAGACAACGCGCGTAACCTCGGGGTCGTGACCGAAAATCTCGGCCAAGTGGGACGCGCGCGCGGCAGCGTGCAGGCCGACATGACCAAACTTAAAGGCGAAATCGCCGTGAACCAGAAAACCACGGGCGAAATCGAAAAGTCCCTGGATCAATTCAAGAAGAGCGAAGAGGCCGAAAAGAAAGCCATCGCCGCCGAGGAACGGAAAATCCAAGAGCTCGAAAAAGCCGCCCAGCTGCTGCGCGACTCGATCGACAAACGCCGCACGAACCTGACCCAAATCACGAGCGAACGTGAAAAGGTCGGCGCGGCCCACGCCGAGTGGAAATCGCGGGGCGACCAGCTCATGAAACTCCAAGCCGAAGCCAAAGTCCGCGACGACCGCTTGGCCGGCGAAGAAAAAGAGTGGCGCGGCAAGAAATCGCGCTACGAAAAAGACTCGGCGAAGTGGGATAAGGCTTTGACCGAACAAGAAACCGTGAAGAAAAACTTAGCTTCCCTCAAGGGCGGTTAAGCGTCGAGGCGGGCGCGGGTGAACGGACCCGCGCTTAGCTTTTCGGCGGTGGCTCTTCGGACTCCGTCGCTCGCTTCGCCAAGGCTTGGGCCATCATGCCTCCCCCTTGAACCAACGCGGATAACGGCGGCGGAGCTTACGCACGAAGATCTCGGACGTATTTTTGAATTCCGAAACCGACATGTAGTAGCTCAAAACCGCGAAAATGATCACGCCCACGGCGATCGTGAACGCCAAGACCAGCATCTTCATGATGAACGTATCCCCGACCAGATAACGCGAAAACGAATAGCTCTGGAGCCACACGAAGAGCCCCGCCAGCGGCACGCTCCATTTCAGCATCGACCACAGAAGCGATGTCCACGGGAAGCTGCCGATCAAGATACGGAACGCGATCAAAAGCAAAATCCAATTCAGCGTCACGCTGATGAGCGTGGACAGGTTCAGGCCCGTCAGCCCCCACGTTTCCATCAGCATCGGGGCGATGTAGATGTGCAGAAGGAGACAAACCACCGAAACGCCCGCCGGAAGCCAGGTGTTTTTGATGGCGTAAAAGGCCGGAACGAAAACCCGCACCGAACTCGTGAAGATCATGATGACCGAGTAGACGCGAATCACGCTCGCGACGATTTCGGTTTCAAAGCTGCGAAACTCGCCGCGCTCAAACAAAAGCTCCACGATGGGCCGGGCCAGGCAAAATAGCCCCACCGCCGCGGGCAAGCAGATGAAGAGGTTCAGACGGAAGTATTCATCCGCCGTTTCGATCATCATGGTTTTGCGCTCTTCGCTCCAAAGCCGACTGAGCGTCGGCAGGAGCGCGGTGCCGATCGAGACCGAAACGAGGCTCAGCGGTAGCTCCATCAGGCGGTCCGCCAGATTCAGGTACGAGATCGGGCCCTCGCCCAGGGAACTTGCGAAGTTCATATTCACCAGAGTCGTGATCTGTAAAAGCCCCATCCCCAGAAGCCCCGGTCCCATGGCGCGCAAAACCCTGAGGACATCGCGGTTCCAGAAGTTGAATGAAAAGACCGGCAAGTACCCCAGCCGATGCAGCGACGGCAGCAAGACCGCCATCTGCAGCGCCCCGCCCACGATCACGCCCCAGCTGAGCGCCTGCCCCGGCCACCCCAGGTAGTGGATGGGGATCAGGGTCGATGCCACCATGGCGATATTAAAGAACGTCGGCGCCAGCGCGGGCCAGCCGAACTTCCCCAGGGCATTCAAAATCGCCATGAAATAGGCGTAAGTGCAGACCAAAAAGACGTAGCCAAACATGATCTGACTCATCCGCAGCACCATCTCGCGGCGTTCGGGTTGGGAAAGAAAGGCCTCATCCAGAAGATAAGGCAGGATCGTCTCGGCGCCGAAAATCCCGGCGGCGGTCAGAGCCGAAATCACGATCAAAAACAGGGTATAGAAGCTGTTCACCAGGTTGCGCGCCCGGGCGCTGGATTCCATTTGGGCTTCGACGAAGACCGGGATGAAGCTGACCGAAAGGGAGCCCTCCCCCAGCAAACGGCGGAAAATATTGGGAAGTCGGAAGGCCGCGTACCACGAATCGGTGATCGCCCGGCTGAAAAGAGCGGCAAAAAGGACTTCCCGCACCAAACCCAGCACACGGCTGGTCAGGGTCCCCATCGCCATGAAAAGGGCTTGGACCACCACGGAGCGCGAAGCATCGTCTTGATTTGGCTTGGTTTTTTGCTGTTGATTCAAAGCATCGGCCATGCTACGAAACCACTCCTCGAAGCTGTCTATTCAAGCATTCAAAGTGTCCTTTAGGAGGTCTCACTTGGCAAATCATAAGTCCTCAGAGAAACGCGCTCGTCAAACGATCAAACGTGCCGCTCGCAATTCGCAAGCTCGCAAAGGTGTGAAGACCGTCGAAAAGACCCTGACCACCGCCATCGCCGCAAAGTCGAAAGACGTTGAGCAAGCCCTCCGCGATTTCACCGCGAAGATCATGGCTTCGGTCAACAAAGGCGTGATCAAGAAAGAAACCGCTTCGCGCAAAATCAGCCGTATTTCGAAGCGCATTTCGAAAATGGCCGCAGAAGCGACCAAGTAAGAAGACTCTTTCGTTCCGTTTTTGAATGGACAGTCGAAGAACCGCCGGCGTTGCTGGCGGTTTTCTTTTGAGCACGGCCTCAGCCGCCAGAGTCTGGGCGCGGCCTAGGCCGCGCCGGCCTTCAGCATCTCGAGATTGCGCCAGGCTTCTTCGATGTGGTCGGGGCTTTCGATGTACTCGGCGATGGCGAGTTGGCGTTGGAACCACTCCATCGCTTTTTCGCGGTCCCCCCGCTCGACGCACAGGGCGCCCAATTGAAATAAAAATTCGAAGGCCTGCTCAGGGAGCTGCGCGCAGATCTCGTAGCCCCGCTCCAGATAAGCCAGTGCCGAGGCGAAGTCCCCCGTGTCGAAAGTGTTCGCCGCCAGGTTGGTGAGCACCGACGCCAAAGTGGGATCCATCGGCCCGAAGAAGGCCTCGGCCCGCAACAGAAGCCCGCGGTTGACCTCGAGCGCCTCTTCGCTGCGACCCGCATGATGCAAGCAGTAGCCGATCTTTTCGAGCGTCCCCAGTTTCGCGTCGGACTCTTCCGGCGATTGCAAATTCAAGGCATTGAGCGTGCGCTCATAGTACGGGATCGCGTCTTCGAAATGGTCCAGCCGCAAACAACACTCGCCCATGCGGTAAGGGAACATCAAAGTCGCATTGGGCGACAGATGCCGGATCTCGGGAAAAGCCGTCAGGGCCCGGTAGCCGTAATCGAAAGCCTCTTCGAAACGGTCGATCTTATAGTTCACCAAATGGATCAAATGCAAACAGCGCTGATGATCGCGCGCTTCCGCCCCGTCGGCGTGAAGAGATTCGAGTACCGTCGCGAGTTCGACCAGCGTTTCTTGGGCACTGAATCGCGCGCCGGCGTCGAGGATCAGGGCCTCTAGTCCTTCGAGCTTCGCCATCGTGGTCATGACGATTAAACTTCGCTTTCGGCGCGGTTGGTGACGAAGTTGCGGATCTCGCGTTTGCGCTCGAAAACCAGATTCTCGAAAGCGCAGCCGTAGACGACCTCGCCGGGATGCGTGTCGGCCAGCACTTCGGTATTCCGAATTTCGGCGCGGACGCTGATGAACTCCCCTTCAGGAACCTGGAAATTCAAGACGACCAGTGCGCCCATCCGGATGACCTTTTCCGAGCGGAAGGAAAGCCCGCCCTCACCGATTTCAAAACCGGTGGTCATGAAGTACTTGCCGCCCGATAAAACGCCGATGGAGCGTTTGAAGCGACGACGGGGGAACTTGCGGCGGTAGATGTGCGCGTTCGTGTTTTCCATGTCTTACGGATCGGAAATTCCCGAACGAAAGATGAGGACTTACGACAAAAGCGAGAGCGTGCTGGGGACGGGTTTCGACTCGACCGAGGTCTGGTGAAGCTCGCAGATTTTCGAAACCATGTTTTCGATCCAGATCGCCGAGGAAAACGGCGAACTTTTGAGCGCCTTTTCGGTTTCGGACAGAATCAAAAGCACGTTCTCGACTTTGCGCACGGACCACATCCGCGCCTGACGGACGTAGTCCCCCAGAAAGTAGGACGGGACCTGGGCGTGGGTAGCGAGCTTCTGTCCGGCCAGACCTTGCGCCTCGCCCAAACGAACCATCAGCAGAATGCGGAAATGGCGCGCGGCGAGCGCGATGATGCCCAGTTCACTTTGCCCCTGATCGAGCAAATTCACGGCCTGCAAAAGCGCGCTCGGCCGGTCGCCGGTCGCCAAAATTTCGCAGAACTCGAAAACGTTCTCTTCGCGCAGACGCGACACGCACTGGGCGACATCCTCGCGGCGAACTTCGTTACGGTCACCGATGAAGCTGCGCAGTTTCTGCACTTCGCGCTCGATCTCGACCAGCTGCGAACCCACCAAACGGTGGAACAGCTGTAGTCCCTCTTCGTTGAACTGCATCCCGTGGGCTTTCGCGATGTGCTGAATCCAACCGGGAACTTGGTTTTCGTAGGGCTTTTTGAACTCGACGCTGACCGCGCTTTCCAGAAGTTTCTGGTGCGTCTTCTTCCGGCGATCGAGTTTGCTGGCCGTCATCATCAGCACCGTCGTATCGACAGGGTTTTCAATGAGGGGACGGAGCGTTTCCCATTCGTCCTCGCGGAAGTCATTCACTTCGCGCACGAGCACCACTCGGCGCGAGGCCATCATGGGGAGCGTCTCGACTTCGTCACGAATGGCGCCGACGTCGGCGTCCGCGGCCAGATAGGAATTCCAGTTGAAATCGGCCGCGCCGCCGTGAAGGGCGCAGACTTTCAAATACTGCACGGCTTGATTCAGAAGATAGGGCTCATCGCCGAAAAACAGATACAGAGGTTTGAAACTTTGATCTTCCACGGCCGCTTCGACCTGCTGGTAGAACTGTTGGGGCTCCACCTGCGAGGACGCTTTCGCGTTTTTCTTATCGGCCTTGAAACTCATCAAAAATTCTCCGACATCCGGTCGTGGGCCTCCGACATCAAGTCACTGGCCATGTTTTCAATGTTTTGCCGTCTGGCCGAAAGATTGTAAAGTGGATTCACCGTGTTAACTCCGGCCTGCAGAACCTGCGGTGCCACGTAAGTGCGCTCCCCCTGGAAGCTTCCGCTCCACAATTCGGCATTGTCGGACTTGCGTTTCAAAGCCACCCGCACGACGAGCAGCACCCGGTATTCCGACGCCAGCACGGAACCCTTCGGAAATTTGTCGCCGCCTTGGATACCGCCGGGCTGGTAGATCACGCTTTGAATTTCACCTTCGACTTCGGCCTCGGCGTATTCGGGCGAAACGACCCGCGCGCTGCGCGAACGTTCGAACTCCTGCACGAGCGCGTTGGTGAATCCCACCTCGATACCGACCTCTTGGGTTTTATTTTTGAAGATCGGGATATGGATCTGCGTATAGCCCCCCGGAAGGGAGCGATCGGGGCCGCCCGTCCGGTAAGCGCAGCCCGACAGTGCGACTGACGATGCGATGAGCCCCACCAACGCAATCACGCGCACGGCTGCGATCAATGCTTTGATGACAGCGGGAAGGCGGCTCGGGTAAATTTGCGTCAAGCGCATCTGCATGAAAGCAACTCTAGAGCCAGAAGGATGACGATGCAAGCCTACAACGTACTCGCCCCCGGGCCCGTCAATTTGCATCCGGATGTGGAAAAGATCTTGGCCGCGCCCATGATCCATCACCGTACGCCCGAATTCGACGCCATCCTGAAACGCGTGCTCTCACGACTGCAAAACCTCTTCGAAACCGCAGAGCCTTGCTACGTGCTGACCGCCACGGGCTCGGGCGGCATGGAATGCCTGCTGGTCAACGTTCTACATCCGGGGGACGAGGTGCTCGCCATCGACTCGGGCAAATTCGGCGAACGTTGGGCCGAAATGGCCGAGGTCTTCGGCGGCCGCGTGCACCGGCTGAAAGTGCCGTGGGGTGAACCCGTGAAGGTCGCCGACGTTCAAGAGATGCTCACCAAAAATCCCGGCATCCGCGCCGTTCTCTGCCAGGCGTGCGAGACCTCCACCGCCGTCGCGCATCCCATCCGCGAACTCGCGGCCTTGATCCGCACGCGCCCCGAAACCCTTTTTCTGGTGGACGGAATCACGGGACTGGGCGCCTTCCCGCTCCCCATGGATGAATGGGGACTCGACGGTTTGGTCGGCGGCTCGCAAAAAGCGCTGATGCTGCCCACGGGCCTTGCGGTCTTGAGCTTTTCGAAAAAGGCGTGGGCGCGCATCGAGAAAAACCCCACGCCCCGCTACTACTTCGACTTGCGCCGTGAACGTGCGGCCAATCAAAAAGGCGAAACCTTCTTCAGCTCCAACGTCACCCTGATCCGCGCGCTCGACGTGGTGCTGGATAAAATCACCGCGCAAGGACTGCCCGCCCTCTTCCAAGAGATCCGTCAGCGCGCGGACTTCACCCGGACCTTCGCGCCGCGCTTGGGGCTCACACTTTATGCCCCTACCGCGCCCTCGGACTCGGTGACGGCCCTAAAAGTGCCCGCCGGAGTCGACTCGCAGAAGCTGCGCGGTTGGCTTGAGGAGACGTACAAAACCACGATCATGGGCGGACAGGATCAAGCGAAGGGCAAGATCATCCGCATCGGGCACATGGGCTACATCCGTCCCGAACAGATGATCACGTTGATGTTGAACCTGGCGGAAGGCTTGAAACACTTTGGCGCGACGACCCCCAGCGATCTCGCGGCACTTGAGCGCGAGATGCGCGGATTCTGGAAATAAAGCTCATGGAGAAAAAGAAAATCCTCGTCACCGACCGCCTGTCCCCCGAAGCCCTTTTGATGCTGCAAGGGCAGGACTTCGTGCAGGTCGAAAAAACCAAATCCCATGACATCTCGGCGGAAGAGATCGCGGGCGCACACGCGCTCTTGATCCGCTCGCGGACCAAAGTGGACGAGCGGCTTCTCTTGCAAGCGAAAAACCTGCAGGTCATCGTGACCGCGACCACCGGCTTTGACCACATCGACTTCGACGCCTGCGAAAAATGGGGCGTGACCGCCATGAATTGCCCATGGGCGAACGTCCCCACGACGGCGCAGCTGACCTGGGCGCTCGTGCTGGCCTGCGTGCACAAGGTCAATGCGGGACACGCGATGATCAGGGGCGGACTGTGGGACCGCCACCTTCTGCAGTCCATGGAGCTTGCGGGCAAAACCTACGGTATCGTGGGGCTGGGACGCATCGGCTCGAAAGTCGCGCAGCTGGCGGAAGCCTTCGGCATGCACGTCGTCGCCTACGATCCTTACTGCGAAGACAAAAACTTCACCGAGGTGGACGCGGAAAGGGTCTCGTTCGAAGAGTGTTTGAAACGCGCCGACGTCCTGAGCTTCCACGTGCCTTTGACGAAGTCGACTCACCACATGCTGAACCGCTCACACTTCGAGTACATCCACCGCGGCGCCATCGTCGTGAACACTTCGCGCGGCTCGGTCATCAACGAACCCGATCTCGCCGAGGCCATCGAGAAGGGCTGGGTGTTGGCCGCGGGCCTTGACGTCTTCGAAAAAGAGCCCCTGCCGCGGACCTCGCTTCTGTTGAAAATGCCCCAGATCGTGATGACCCCCCACGTGGGCGCCAACTCCCGCGAAGCCTTCGAGAAGGCCTCGGAGCAGGCCGCGCTGAAAATTTTAGCGTTTTTCCGCAACGGTTCGACCTCGGATGTCCTTCCGCCGAAGCGCTATCCTGAAAATCCGTGGACTTAGGGACAATTACGCAGTTTGTTAGGCCTCTCTGACTTGTAAGGCCGAGGCCCCGAGTTTACATTCGGCTGCTTCAAAAAATCGAGCGAAGGAGCTTCAGACCGTGGCTGGTATTGTCGTCATTGGTGCGCAGTGGGGAGACGAAGGCAAAGGCAAGATCGTGGACGTCTTCGCGGCGAAAGCGGATACCGTTGTCCGTTTCCAAGGCGGCGCGAACGCGGGCCATACTCTCGTCGTTGATGGCCAGAAAACAGTTCTGCACTTGGTGCCCTCGGGCATCCTGCGCGAGAACACCACCTGCATCATCGGTCCCGGCGTCGTCCTCGATATCGAAGGTCTCGTGAAAGAGATCGAATACCTGAAAGAACTGGGTCATCTGAAAAACCCGAAGCAGCTTCTGATTTCGGATCTTTGCACCGTGATCCTGCCCTACCACAAAAAACTCGACGCCTGCCGCGAGATCGCGCTCTCCGCGAAGACCGGCACCAAGATCGGCACGACCGGCAAAGGCATCGGTCCCGCGTACGAAGACCGTGCCTCACGCCGGGCGCTGATCTTCGGCGATCTGTTCGACCACGCCTCGCTCGAGAAAAAACTCGAACTGGGTCTCGCCGAAAAGAACGTGCTTTTCAAAACCGTCTACAACGAGCCCGAATTCGACGTGAAAGAGATCGCCGCGCGCGTGCGGGAGCTGAGTGAAGTCCTCGCCCCCTACCGTCAACGCGACGTTTCGCTCGTCGTGCAAAAAGCGCTCAAGGGCGGCAAACAGGTTTTGTTCGAAGGCGCGCAAGGCTCTTTGCTGGACATCTTGCACGGCACCTATCCCTATGTGACCTCGTCGTCGACCATCGCCGGATCGGCCTGCACGGGCATGGGCATCGGCCCGACCTCGATCGACAAAGTCATCGGGATCTTCAAAGCCTACGCGACGCGCGTGGGCTCGGGGCCCTTTCCTTCGGAACTGACCGATGAGACCGGCGAAAAGCTGCGCACCATCGGCCAAGAGTTCGGCGCGACCACGGGTCGCCCCCGCCGCACGGGCTGGCTGGATCTAGTCGCGATGAAGTATTCGATTCGCGTGAACGGCATTACGAATCTGGCATTGATGAAGCTGGATATCCTGTCGGGCTTCGACAAAGTCGCGGTCTGCACCGGCTACAAGATCAACGGCGAAGTCGTCACCGACTACCCGCCCTCTTCAGAGGCGCTCGAAAAGGCCGAACCCATCATCGAGTGGTTCCCGGGCTGGAAAGAGGATCTGTCGCGCGTGATTTCGCTGAAGGACCTTCCGCGCAACGCCACGAACTACATCGACTTCATCGGGAATCAGCTGGCCACCCCCATCGACGTGATCTCCGTCGGTCCGGGCCGTGACCAGATCCTTTGGGTGAAGCCGCTCTTTTCGAACTGATTATTCGGTTTGCGAGTCCATCGCCTGGTTCATATCCTGGCGATTGGCCTCGACCCGCGCCTTTTGCACGTCGGCCTTCGCGCGGCCGATCGCCTCCGGAGGCGCGTCCCGTTTCAGCTCTTTTTTCAGTTTTTTCTGATGAAGTTCGACTTGATCGTGAGTCGTTTGTTGCTCCGGCGTGACCGGATCCACACCCGTCGCGCGGGTCTGACCGTAAACGGGAGTCGCGCCCAGCAAGATCGTCGCAAGTAGTAAGCGAGTCATCACCACCTCCGAGCCTCTAGACTCGCAAAGGTCGTGCCGATGAAAGAGCGGGAATTACGTCCCAGGATCCTTCGTTTTGTAACCGAAGCCGTGTTTATCGAGATGCGCGGCATCCGTCGTATCCACGGAGCCCTCTTCGTGGCTTTTTTCGATGGATTTGGCGACCTTGCCGGTAATTCCAACCCACTCGGGAAGGAAGACCATGAACAGCACGTAAACGAGCACCGAGGCCACGAAAACCCCGAAACAAGCGATCAGCACTAACGTTCCCGTATCCATTTTGGCTCCCTTCCTTTGGAATTCTAAGTGATCCCGCGCCCAAACGCCAGAGACGGACTTCCATTTGACTAGCACAAACTTCCCGTAAGGTGGCTTTCATGGCAGACTGGCCACATGAAACGCAACCTCCGCATTCATCACAATCTGAGCGAGCTGGGGCTAGAGAAGATCTCGCCCGGCGAAATCCGCGTCGAAGCGCTGGAGCGACGTTTCGAACCGCGCGTCCCCTTTCCGCATCGCCACGCTTTCGTGCAGCTCTGCTGGATTTCGCGGGGGCGCGGCTGGCACGAGATCGATTTCGTCCGGTATCCCGTCGCACGCCACACGCTTTTCGTCATGAAACCGGGACAAGTGCACGATTGGAAAATGTCGCGCGACACGCGCGGCGTGCTCGTGGAGTTCGACGCCGGCGCCTTCGCGAGCGACCCGCGCGCCGACCTTTTGGCCGCGATCCTGCGCGCCCCCGACCGCCTGATGATCGCGGATCCGGCGCGACTGGATGAACTTCTCGACCTGATGCGAACCGAGTTCGCGCGCAAAGAGGCCTACTACGAACTGGCGCTCGAAGCCGAGCTGCGAGCGCTCCTGATCTTCATCGCCCGCGAGGCCCCCGCTCCCACTCGCGCCGCCGCCGGAAACGACCTTGCGCGGAAGTTTCAAGCACTGGTGGAAAAAAACTATGCCGTCGAACATCGGGTGGAAGATTACGCCCGCCGGCTGGGGCTGACCGCCAAAGCCCTGACCATGCGGCTCACGCGAACGCTGCGCCAATCGCCGCGCAAGATCATCCAAGACCGCGTCTTACTTGAGGCGAAGCGACTACTTACTTTGACGGATCTCAGCGTCGGCGAGGTGGCCCGCGAGCTGGGCCTTGAAGACGCGAACTATTTCACGCGGCTGTTCCGTGCGAAGCTCAACCTGACCCCGTCGGAGTTCCGTGCGCGACACCGCTACGCCATGGGAATCGCGAAGCAGAACTGACCGATGCCGCCCGTCGACTGCCAGTAGATGACCGATTTTTCTCATAACGAGTTTAAGAACTTTTCGAACCGGCTGAAAACCGCCATCGGCGCGCCGGGGAAGAAATCGTGATCGGCCTCCGGCACCACGTCGTGGGTCGCCTTCGGCATCCGCGCGGCGAAGTCACGTTCGCTTGCGGGCGGCACGATCACGTCGCGCCCTCCGGCCAGGAAGACCGTGGGTGTGTTGATCCGCTCGGCTTGCGGCTCCCATGCCGACGCATTCTCGGGAAGCGCGTAGTCGCCCCACAACTCGCCGAGCGTGATCCCATCGTAAACGGACGCGGACGCGAGTTCTTTCGCCAATACGCCCTCGCCCCCCATGATCAGACGCTGGATCATCGCTTTCGGCCCCAGCCACTCCGGCGGCAAATCGTCCGCGCGCAGACGCGCGTCCCGGAGCGCACGGGGAACGAGTTCGCCGTGGATAGATTGCAAACGGTCGATCTCCATCGCGACGCCGCGAATCCACTCGATCGCCGCGGCTCCGGAGGGATCTTGGTTCATCCGCAGGATCAGCTGTTGGCGCAGCACCATCGGCGTCAGCACGCGAAAGTTCGGGATCGGGTTCATGTTCAAAAGACGAGCCTTAAGCTGCTGGCGCGCGAGATCTTCCGCACGCAGATAGTCCGCGGCCACCGACGCGAGCGCCGGCGCCCGCGCGAGGCTTTCCTCCCAGAGGAGTGGCGCCGCGCCCATGAGCTTGATATTTTGGACGGCCATCCGTCGCGGACTCGTCGAGACCGAGACCAGAAAAAGACCTTTCACGCGTGCGGGATAAGCTTGCGCGAAGCGAAGGGCCACGTGTCCACCCGCACTGTGCGCGAAGAGGATCACGGGTTTCCCCGGACTGTGCTCATCGATGACGGCAAGGAGGTCCTCGACCGCGCGTTCGGTCGAAATATCATCCGCGGTCCACGTCGGCGAAGGGGTTTTCAACGGCGACATCCCCGTCCCGCGCGGATCGAACATGACGACGTTCACGTTCAGCGACGCCATGAAGCCATTCACGATCTCGCGTTTTTGCAGCGCCGTTTTCAAAGGCTCGGCCGAAGAGCCCGGGCCTCCCGGTACGAGCACCACCGTCTCCTGCATCGGAGCACGCGACAGGTCTTTCGCGAGAAGCACGCTGTGGATCGTGAAGTCCTTCATGGCCTCGGGACGAACGTCCGCGCAGCGGCCTTGGAAATAATGAAGGAGCGTAAACTCGATGGCGCAGATGTCGTGGGCGAAACTGGAAACCGGGAAAAGAAAAAGCAGAGCGAGAATTTGACGCATGGCTATTCGGACCACGGATGTCTCAAGATAGGGAGCCCACGGAAGGGCCTTGAAAATTTTGGAGCTTCAAACGCACGCATTTCACGTTTCAGAGCGAAACGCTGTCCCAAATCGGACCACCCCAGATGGAATCGAGACCCGTAACGTCCGAGGACATTAAGTTTCATTAAAACTAAACCGATCTTTAACATCACGAATAGCTGTTACACACCGAGGTCGCGATGCGGAAAACGAAAGCTACGAAATCCCCCAAGACTCCCGATGCCTTTGAAATGGAGTCGATGCACCAGGCCCTTCATCGCGTTCAAGCGGTGATTGAATTCGACCTGGATGGGCGGATCCTCAACGCGAATCAGAATTTTCTATTCGCCCTGGGCTACACGGCCGAAGAAGTCGTCGGACAACATCATCGTCTTTTCTGCGATCCAGACTACGTACTGACCTCCGACTATCGGAAATTTTGGGAGCGTCTTTCCCGCGGGGAATTCGACTCGGGTGAATACCGTCGAATCGCCAAGAATGGCAAAGAGATTTGGATTCAAGCTTCGTACAATCCCGTGCTGGGCTTGGACGGCAAACCCTTCAAAGTCGTCAAATTCGCGACCGAAATTACCGCGCAAAAGCTGAAGAGCTCGCAAGATGAAAGCATCGTGCGCGCGATCCACCGTTCTCAAGCGGTGATCGAATTTAATCTCGAAGGGAAGATCCTCTCGGCGAACGAGAACTTCTTGAGCACGGTGGGTTACCATCTGGAAGAGATCCGCGGTAAACATCACCGCATCTTCTGTGACGAAAGCTATGCGGGCACACGCGAATACGCGCAGTTTTGGGAAAAACTCGCGCGCGGCGAATTCGACTCTGGAGAATACCGCCGTCTTGGTAAAGACGGTCGCGAGGTTTGGATTCAAGCCTCGTACAATCCCGTCTTCGATATGAATGGCAAGCCCTTCAAAGTCGTCAAATTCGCGACCGACATCACCACGGCGAAACGCCACAACGCCGAGTTCGAAGGCAAAGTGAACGCCATCGGCAAGTCCCAGGCGGTGATCGAGTTCAACCTCGACGGTACCATCCTTTCGGCGAATGAAAACTTCCTGGCGACTCTCGGATACACGATCGACGAGATTCGCGGTAAACATCATCGCATGTTCTGCGACGCCAAGTACGTGGCGACTCTGGACTATCGCGAGTTCTGGACAAAACTCGCCCAGGGACAGTTCCAATCGGGCGTCTACAAAAGAGTCGGACGTGCGGGCCAGGACGTCTGGATCCAAGCAACGTACAACCCGATCCTCGATACGAACGGACGTCCCTTCAAGGTCGTGAAGTTCGCCACCGACATCACGCACGCGCGGATGCGTTCGGCCGACTACGAAGGCAAGATGAACGCGATCAGCAAATCGCAAGCGGTCATCGAATTTGACCTTACGGGCCGGATCTTGAGTGCGAATGACAACTTCCTCAAAACCATGGGTTATGGCGAAAGCGAGCTCGTCGGCGGTCATCACCGCCTGTTCTGCGACAAGGCCTACGGCGAAAGCGCCGAGTACCGTCTGTTCTGGGATAAACTCGGACGCGGTGAATACGACGCCGGAGAATACCTGCGCTACGGCAAAAATGGGGAAGAAGTCTGGATCCTCGCTTCCTACAATCCGATCATGGATTTGGAAGGCCGCGCTTTCAAAGTCGTGAAGTTCGCAACCAACATCACTGCGGAAAAGCACCGCGCACAACAACTCGCACGCACGGCCGCAAATGTGGGCGAGTCCATCGGCCGCCTGACGTCGTCGATCGATCTGGTCGCAAAAAGTACACGCACCGCCAGTGAACTCGCCCGTGAAAACCAAACGCGCACCGGGCAAGGGAAGGCGACCATCGGCGATGTCGTGCTTTCGTCAGAGAAAATCCAAAGCTCAGCCAAAGAAATTGTCGAAATCGTCGGGGTCATCCGCGACATCGCCGAACGCACGAATTTGCTCGCCTTCAATGCCGCGATCGAAGCGGCGCGCGCGGGCGAGCACGGCCGCGGCTTTTCCATCGTCGCGGACGAAGTGCGTAAGCTGGCCGAACGGTCGGCCGACGCCACAAAAGACATCTCGAAGTTGATCACCGAAACTTTGGCGCTGGCCGAAACGGGTCGCGATTTGTGCCGGACGACGAATGAAACCTTCGGCCAGATCGATCACGGTGTCGAATCAACATCGACCTCCATCAGCGAGATCACCAAAGAAACCCAAGATCAGCTGACGCTCGCGATGGAGATCGGCGAAGCGATGCGCGACCTCGTTCCGGGGCCGGCCGGTGAGCCCTCCCCCGCGAAGTCCGCCGCCACGCCTCGGCCCCACCGCCAGGCGGCCTGATTGAAGGACTCCCTCTGCGCCTTTCAGATCGGTGCGGGGACGCTGGCCGTTCCCGAAGATTGGATCGTGGGGGCCTACCCTCTGGTGAATCCGTCCGTTCACGGTGAATTCATCCCCCTCGAGCAACTGCGCGGAGCCTTGCTGGGCGACGGCGAGTTGCGTTTGGTCACGCTCCCCGAGCGGTCCACCGGCGAAGGACGTATCGTGCTGGTTCTACGCGACGGCGATCGTCGCGTGGGCCTACGGATCGACCGCATCCTTTCGGGCGCGGTTCCCGAGGACGCTTTGCGGCCAGCGCGCAGTTCACTCTTTCGACCCGGCGATCTTTTGCGGACGCCTGTGACGACCACGTCTACGCACACGGACAGCGGCACGACCTATCTGCTCGGAGAATCGGATTTAGGTTTGATCGCGCTCGACATTCGCGACGTAGTGGAAGTCGTGCATATCCGCGAGATGAAGAGCCGGCGTTTGGTTCACGAGCGCACGATCGGTTTTCTGAACCATCGTGGGCCCGCCGTCCCCGTCCTGGCGCTTCACGAAAATCCCGCGCCCGCTCCCGATCCGTCGCTCGTCGTCTTACAGGCCGAGGGCCTGGCGTTCGCGGTCCCGCTTCACCGCGTTCACGCTCTAGCAACCGAGCCGCGCTGGAGCGAGCGGAGCGCACGCGTACTGAAGCCCACCGACGCGATCCCCTTCGGCGATTTGCCCGAGATCCGCCGTGGCTACGACCGCATCTTCCCCGACCAAACCGACCGGCAGCTGGTCCGCACCCGCGGAGCGGAACATACCTATCTGGAGTTCGTGCTGGGGGACGCGACGATGATTCCGATCATTGACGTCCTCAGTCTGGAAGAGGTGCAGCTCGCACCCGGGCGCGCCGCGCCCACGGGCGGCGTCGGTTACCAAAACGTGCATGGCCAGGACGTCCCGATCTACGACGGCCGCGCGCTTTACGGTTTTCCCGCGCTCGCCACCCCGACGGGCCGCGAACGCGTCGTGGTTCTACGTAACGGCGACCATCCTTTCGGCGTGATCGTCGACGAGATCTCGAACATCCTACGTATCGACTCGGCCTCGCGTTTGGACTTCCCGCGCTTGATGCTGGACTCTTTCACGCCGCGCTACCGCGATGACGTGACGGAGTTTTTCCAGGCGTTGGATCAGCGCCACGAGCGCACGTTGAATATGAAGGTGCTGACGTTCGCGCATTTACGGGCGGGATCGCCTTGAATACAGGCGGAGTTCAGCGCAAATTTGGGTGCAATCCCGGTAACTTGCACCCTTTTCAAGCAAGACCAAATTTCTGTTTGACTCCCATCACTATCTGAATAAATTCACGGTTCTTCGCGCAAGTGGTTCGCTAGCTCAGCTGGTAGAGCACTTCACTTTTAATGAAGGGGTCGATGGTTCGAATCCATCGCGAGCCACCAACTTTCCTCCCCAAATAGGGTTCTTGGAAGCGACGAAGATTTTCCCGGGTCCCCATCGTCTAGAGGCCTAGGACACCTCCCTTTCACGGAGGATGCAGGGGTTCGAATCCCCTTGGGGACGCCACTTTGAAGAGCAGAGATCCTGCTCATTTCCTTCAGAAATTTCGCCAATCTTCGTCGTTGTTGTTGAACCCCGCCGCTAGGGCGTCGGGGCCCCCCGGTCGCTGCGCTCCCTCATTTTTTTTATCGAGCTTCGATTGTCTTGTCGGTGGCGTCGTAGCCCCGGGGCTTCGTTGTGGTCGCAGATCCGGTATTAAGCTGTTCAAGACCACGTTCATCGCATTCTCACCAACGGACGGCCCCTTGTTCTTTAAGCTCGGAATACCGTAGAATCAAACCCATGGCGAAACTCGTGAGCTCGATCAATGTGAGTTGGGGTGGACACTGCGGCCACGAGGCCGGGATCCACGACGCGGATATGCACGCCGTGATGATGGAATCGGTCCGTAACGCGGGCTCGATCCTTCTGGGCCGCAAGACCTTCGAGCTTTTTGAAGCTTTTTGGCCGAAAGCCGCGCGGAATCCGAAGGCGACGCCCGATCTGCGCGCGATGGGACAAGCGCTCAGCCTGGCCTCGAAAGTTGTGATCAGTTCGACCCGTCAGCGCAGCGAGTGGTCGCATACGACCTTTGTCGACGGGCAGCCGGATTTCGCGACCGCGATTCAGAAACTCAAAGCCGACACGCCGAAGATGCTTTTGCTATTCGGGAGCGTCGCGCTTCATGAGAAACTCAGCGAATTGAACCTCGTCGACGAATACGAATTCGTCCTGCAACCCATGGCGATCCCCGGCGGACCGAAACTTTTCGAAAATCTAAGGGAACGCCGCGATCTGGCGCTCGTCTCGATGAAATCGCTCGCTTCGGGCGTCGTGATTTTGCGTTACCGCCCCGTCGCCCCCCGGAGCCCCACATGACCGAACTGAAGATCACCGACACCGTTGAAGGCACCGGGACCGCCGCCGTGAAGGGCGCGCTTTGCCTGTGCCACTATGAAGGCTTTCTCGATGACGGGACGAAGTTCGACTCGTCCCGCGATCACGGCCGCCCCTTTCAATTCGTGATCGGCGTCGGCCGCGTGATCAAAGGCTGGGACCAAGGGATCATGGGCATGAAAGAGGGCGGGAAACGTACGCTCTACGTTCCCGCGCATCTGGGTTACGGCGAACGTGTGAAATCGACCATTCCCGCTCATTCAAACCTCACTTTCCATGTCGAGATGATCGAAGTGCGCCCGCGCGAATGATCCCCGCGTGACCGGGCACCGGCGTTCCGGTAGGATCTTGACCCATGTCCAATTCGTCCGCCCTGCTTCGTGGAACTCTGCTGACCCTGCTCGCCGCTTCGCTGTGGGGAGTTTCGGGCTCGTTCGCGCAGTTTTTGTTCGAGCAGCGCGGGATCGATCCCGAGTGGCTCGTCACCGCACGACTGCTGAGCGCGGGCCTTATCCTGAGCGCGATCGCGCTTTGGGAGGCGCCTGCGGAAGTGAAACGCATTTTCCGCGACCCGCGCGATTTCACGCGCCTTTTTTTCTTCGCGCTCTTCGGGATGCTCGCCGTGCAGTACACCTACTTCGCGGCGATCCACCACTCCAACGCCGCGACCGCGACGATTTTGCAGTATCTCGGTCCGGTCTTCATCGCGATCTACTACTCCGGAATCGAAAGACGCCTGCCCACCCGCCTGGAGGTGCTCGCGATCGCGCTGGCGCTCGGGGGGACGTTCCTGCTCGTCACGCACGGGGATCCTTCGCAACTGCAGATCTCGCAGCTGGGGCTTTTCTGGGGAATCGCGTCCGCCGTCGCGCTCGCGACCTACTCGATCCAACCGCTCACGCTCTTACGAACCTACAAGGCGTCGGTCGTCATCGGTCCGGCGATGCTCATCGGCGGCGCGCTCATCGCCCCCTTCAGCGGACTCACGCGACCGCCGGGCACCTGGGACGCGGGCACCGCCGTTTCGTTCGCGTTTATCGTGCTGTTCGGGACGCTCATCGCGTTCTACGCTTACCTGACGGCCGTCCGTATGATCGGCGCGACGAAAGCCAGCGTGCTCGCTTGCGCCGAGCCGCTTTCGGCCGTCATCACGGGCGTGTTGTGGCTCGGGACGCCCTTCGCCTTGACGGACTGGATCGGAACCGCTTTGATTCTCTTAACGATTGCCGTGCTGACCGCCGGCGACCGGAAGGAGAAAAGCGATGTCCCACGACCGCGTGATCCCGCTTCGCTGTGAATGCGGAAAATTCCAAGGCCAGGCCCAGCTTGACGGAACGAACGGCCGTTTCGTCTGTTACTGCGACGACTGCCAAGCCTACATGAAGTACATCGGACAAGAGAAACGCGTCCTGGACTCCGCCGGTGGCACCGAAATCACGCCCGTCATCCCCACGCGCATTCAGCTCGCCGGCGGTGCGCGCGAACTGCTCTCCTGCGTGCGTTTGACCGACCGGGGAATGTACCGCTGGTACACGAGCTGCTGCCGATCCCCCATCGGCAACGTTCACGGCGCGAAGATGCCTTACGTCGGCATGATCTCGACCATCTTCGCCTTCAAAGACGAAAACGATCGCCGCGAAGTCCTCGGCGAAATCCGCTCCCGCGTCATGGGGAAGTTCGCGCGCGGAACGCCACCCCCGGGCACGGCGGAGACGATGGACCTGGGAACGCTCTGGTGGGTCGCGAAATTCATGCTGCCCGCATTTCTGAAGCGGCAGCATAAGCCTCATCCATTTTTCCAGAACGCAACGCCCGTCGTGCCCCCGCGCGTTCTGACCCCCGAGGAAAATAAAGCGGCCCACGTCCACTAGAAAACGCGGAAGGAGAAGATCCCGATGAACATGACGGAAAAGGAACTCGACGACGAAAAAATGCGGAGTCCCATCGACGGGCTACGAATCACGTTCCGACGCCTACGCCTTCTGTTGAATCTGCGGGGCGATACCGACGAAAAGGGAACCGTCGAAAGCATTCGCGAAAACGTGGATTTCAAAAGCGCGAACGCCTGGACCCTCGTGTTCGCGATCTTCATCGCCTCGGTCGGTCTCGACACCAATTCCACGGCCGTGATCATCGGCGCGATGTTGATCTCGCCCCTGATGGGCCCCATCATCGGCATGGGCCTCGGACTCGGCGTCAACGATCCGGTTTTGGTTCGGCGCGCGGCCCGCAATCTGGCTTTCGCCGTCGGCATCAGTATCGTCACTTCGACGATTTATTTTCTGATCTCGCCCCTTTCCCTCGCGCAAAGTGAGCTGCTCGCGAGAACTCGCCCCACTTTCTTCGACGTCATGATCGCGTTTTTCGGCGGCGCCGCCGGCATCGTGGCCCAATCCCGACAGACCAAAGGCAACGCCATCCCCGGAGTCGCCATCGCGACGGCCCTGATGCCCCCACTCTGCACCGCGGGCTTCGGCATCGCCAGCGGACAGCTCGGTTACGTTTTGGGAGCCCTTTACCTGTTTCTGATCAACTCGGTCTTCATCTGTATCGCGACTTTTCTGTTCGTGCGCTATTTGAAATTCGCGAGGGTCAGCTACCAAAACCCCGTGCAACAAAAACGCATCCAGCGCTGGGTCGCGATCGTCGCCATCCTGGTCATTCTTCCGTCCCTTCTGCTCGCGTGGCAACTGCAACGCGAGACGATTTTCACGAATCGGGCCGCGCAGTTCATCGAACGCGAAATGAAATTCCCCCGCACGTTCGTCGTCGACCGCGAAATCGCCTACAACTGGACCAAACCCATCCTAAATGTCGGGTTGATCGGCGACACCCTGTCCCCCGCGCAAATTGATACTCTCAAGGCGAAGATGGGGAGCTATGACTTGCCGGCCGACGCCCTCACGCTCCGCCAATCTTCACTCGAAGAGGACGTCGAGCGCCGCCTGAACGAAAAGCTACGTTCCCAAGATACCGCCGCCCAGCAAGCGGAATCCAAGCTGTCGCAACTCGAAGTCCGGCTGCGCGCGCACGAACTCAATCGTGAGCTGGGCGGCAAGATCACGAGCGAAATCAAAGGCCTTTTCCCGCAGGTGGCCGAAATTTTGGTTTTGGGAGGCAGCCAAGAGGGCGAACGAAGGCTTTGGGTTCTCTGGCAAAAGCCTCCCGGGACGGAAGAACGAAAACGTTTCGACGATTTTCTGAAAGCCCGCACCGACGCGCCGAACGCCCTTGTCGAACATACCGTCGCGGTCGTCGATCCCCCACCTCCCGCCGCGCGCAAACGTCGTTCGAAATGAAGTCCGCACCGGTGAATCCACTCGAAGTCGAGGGCGGTTTCTGGGGCGCGCTGGATCGCACCCTGACCCGTCTGCGCGAACTCCTTCATCTGCGGGCGGACACCGACGAAGCCGGAACGATCGAGACCATCCGTCGCAATGCCACCTTTCACAGCGCGAACGCTTGGACGCTGGCTTGCGCGATCCTCATCGCCTGCATCGGCCTGGACACGAACAATACGATGGCGGTCTTCGGCGCGATGCTGATCTCTCCATTGATGGGGCCCGTCGTCGGAGTGGGGCTTGGCCTCGGGATCGAAGACTCCGCGCTCCTGAAGCGGGCCATCCGAAATTTGCTTTTCGCGGTCGGCATCGCCCTGACGGTCTCGCTCCTGTACTTTCTGATTTCCCCTCTCGCCATCGCCCGATCCGAGATTTTGTCCTATACGCGCCCGACCTTCTTTGACGTGCTGGTCGCGATCTTCGGTGGGGCCACCGGCATCGTCGCCCAATCGCGGCGCTCCAAAGGCACGTCCATCGCTGGCGTCGCCATGGCCACGGTCATGATGCCTCCACTTTGCACGACCGGCTTCGCCTTGGCGACCCTGCAGCCGGAGCTCGCGCTCGGCGCGTTTTATCTTTTTCTCATCAATTCGGTGTTTATCTGCCTTTCGACCTTCACTTTCGTCCGCTATTTGAAGTTCGAGCGCATCGGATCCCCGGACCAGGAGTTACGCCGATTGACCCGTAAACGGATGGCGATTCTGGCGTTGATCGTTATGACCCCTTCACTCGTCTTAGCTTGGCGTTTGCAACAAGAGACCCAGTTCATTGGCCGCGCGCGCGAATTCGTCAACAAGGACATTCGGTTCGCGCATAGCTTCGTGGTGGATCACGAAATCGTCTACCACTGGTACCGTCCGCGCATTTCGGTCACGCTGATCGGCGAACCTCTTCTCGCTGCGGAAACGGAAACCTTGCGCGCGCGGCTCGTCGCGCGCGGGTTGCCCGCGACGGCGTTGGAGCTTCACGAAACAGAGCTCGACACGACTTTGGAGAGACAGCTACAAGATCGTCTACGCTCCCGTGACGCCGCCGAGCGAATCCGCGAGACACGAATTTCCCAATTGGAATCACGATTGAGCCGCGAGGAAGAGCGGCGCTCGCTCGGAGAGAAAATTTCCGCCGAGATGAAAAACTTTTTCCCCGAGGTCTCGAAGGTCATCCTTCACGAAGACGCGACCCAAGGGATCTGGGTGATCTGGGAAAAATCCCCGGCATCCGCCGCGCGCGTAGGACTCGAATCCTACGCGCGGGCGCGCTCGGGATGGACGGATGCGCCCATTCAGCATGCCGAGCACACCCCTTAACTTCAGCCCAAGAACATCATCAGATCTTCGTTGAGTTGATTCTTGTGCGTGATGAAAAGCCCGTGAGGCGCGTCTTTGTACTCGACCAAACGCGCCTTGGGCAAAAGCTTCGCCGCCGCCCTCGCGGACGCGTCGATCGGGACCGTTTTATCCAGCGCGCCGTGAATGATCAGTGTCGGTACGGTGAACGCTTTCAAGTCCCCGCGAAAATCCGTTTTGCCGAATGCGGTCACGCAATCGAGCGTCGCTTTCGGGTTCGCCTGGTACGCCATGAACGCGGTCCACTGCAGAATTTCGTTCGAAACCGGCGAGCTCATCATTCCGACGCCGTAAAAATCCTTCGCGAAGCCCGCCAGAAAATGGGGGCGGTCCTCTTTGAGTCCACTTTGGATGTCATCAAAAACTTTGGCGTCGACCCCGTCCGGGTGATTCGGCGTCTTCAGCAGACCCGGCGTGACGGCGCTGACCAACGCGACCTTGCTGACTTTGTCCGCGCCGAAATTGCCAAGGTAACGCGCGATCTCGCCGCCACCCATCGAAAATCCGACGAGCGAAGCCTTGTCCACCTTGAGGTGGTCGATCAATTGGCGCAAGTCATCCGCGAACGTGTCGAAGTCGTAACCGCCCGTCGGCTGTGACGAGCGGCCGAAACCGCGCCGGTCATAAGCGATCACGCGATGACCGCGCGCCAGAAGCGCCGTCGTTTGGTACTCGAACATGTCCGCATTCAAGGGCCAGCCGTGAATCAGGATGACCGGTTGGCCACGGCCCTGGTCTTTGTAGTAGAGCGTGGTGCCGTCTTGCAGTTTGCATTTCATGGGGAAAACTCCTTACTCATAAAAAAACCCGGTCCCCGTCGGAACGAGAACCGGGTGGGATGTGGGCACTGACGTTCGGGGGTTAACGAACGCCGTGTGCGGGGCTGCGGTAGTCTTCGGGACCACCGCGAGTGACCTTGGGAACTTTCGAACTGAGCGCGTAACCGTAATACGCTCCAACCAGCGCAAATGCGGCGTGCGCCAGAATTTCGCCACCGAAAAGCGGCCAGTAGCCGAACAGCGTGTTCGTCGCGGGAATCAGACCCAAGACGGCCAGCGCCCCGAAAACGAAGAAGACGATCCGTGAGTACCGGATCGACGACGGCAACTCTGTCCCCTTCATTTGCGAAGCGACGATGCCGGCGATCCCGAACGTGATCAGCGCGATCTTATTGAAGACGTTCATCGGGAAAAATCCCAAGAACAAACCGTAGCTGGTCTCGTTCATGAGTGGCGGTAAACTTGCGTTAGAGCCGACCAATGCCGGAATCAACGCGACGGCGCCGATCACGAGCATCAAAATCCCACCGAACAATGCGAAACGTTGCGGATGCATAACTCCTCCTTGGTGTTGGATCACAACAAATGACGGGCCTTGCGGCCACGGTCGAGATTTGTGCAAGCCCAGCGCCAAAGGAAGAGTGTCAGGATCAGGCGAGATTCGGGGCGGAATTACCCCGAACGATCGGATTTCTCGGGTTTTTCGATGCGGCCGTCGGGGAACTTCGCGAAACGTTCGAAGCCCGTGCCGTGCACCATATCGTAACGCGGCCACGGCCAACCACCGAATTGGGTGCGCTGGTAGTCTTGGAAAGCCTGGACGATCTCTTCGCGCGAATTCATCACGAAAGGACCGTGCTGCACCATCGGCTCGCCGATGGGTTTCGCCTGAAGCAGCAGAAACTCGCTGCCTTCACTCGTGGACTCGATCGCGATCTCGCCGCCGTCCACGATCACGCCCGTGCGCGTGTTGACGTTGTCGCCCGCGATTTTCAGCCCTTCACCCTCGAAAACATAAAGCGTGCGGTTCACCGTGCCCCGCGCCGCCGGCAAGGTCAGGCGCGCATCTTTGCGCATTTTCACGAGCAGGATCGACACCTCATTGGCGGGGTCCGCGGCCCAACTGTCCGGCGGTGGCGCGAGCGGCGAAAGCCCTTCGAACGCGCCCGCGATCACGCGCACGTCCACGCCGTCTTTTTCGAGCTTCGGAATTTTCTCGGACCAGAACATCGCAAAATGTGGCGCCACCATTTTCGAGCGACGGGGCAGATTCAACCAGATCTGGAAAAGCTCCATCGTGTTGTCGCGCTCGGCACTCAAAAGCGGGAACATCTCAGAGTGCTGCACGCCCCCGCCCGCCGTCATCCACTGCACGTCACCTTCGCCGTAACGTCCGGCCGCGCCCAATGAATCCGCGTGGTCAACGTATCCGCGACGCACGATCGTGATCGTCTCAAACCCCCGATGCGGATGCACGGGGAAACCGGGAACGACTTCACCGTGGTACATCCGGAAGCCGTCTTTGCCTTCGAAATCTTGGCCCATGTCCCGACCCGCAAGTAACTTCGGGTCGGGGCCAAAGTTCTTCTCGCCTTTCGGGTAAAGGTCATTGTGGTGAACGCAAAACAGAAAGGGCTCTTGGGTGCGCCACTGAAAATCCAACGCGAACTTCTGTTTGATCTTGGCTGCTTGACTCATGTCGACCTCCACCGGAGTTGCGGATGCCCCCCAGAACTGACGCGCGGACTCCGATAGAGAGGCCCACGCTCCCAGTGCGCCGGCCCCGAAGAGTCCCGTCAGTCCCGTCACAAAATGTCGTCGCCGCAACTTCATATATCTATTGTATGCAGAATCGGGGCGCGCCTCAATGTGGATTCACGATCCCCTTCTCCCATTCTGGGAGAAAACCCGACCGCCTCGCCCTGAAAGGGCCGGGCACCCCCATTGCAAACCCGACTCGTCATGAAAACAAAAACAAGACCTACACCACGCACCCCGTCCCGAAAAAAGATCCGCTACGCCGTTGTCGGCCTGGGGCATATCGCCCAGACCGCGATGATCCCCGCCTTCAAACATGCCCGCAAAAACTCCGAACTGACGGCCCTCGTCTCGGAAGATCCGGCCAAATTGAAGTTCTGGGGACGGCGACTGAAGGTCAAAGCCCTTTACGAGATGGAGCGCTTCGAAGCCCTTTGCCAAAGTGGCGAGATCGACGCCGTCTACATCGCGACGCCGAACACGGATCACCTGCGCTTCATCGAGATCGCACTCAAACATCACATCCACGTCTTGACGGAAAAACCGATGGTCGCGACCGTCGAAGAAGCGCGACGACTTCGCCCGATCCTGGCCCGCAGCCGCGCGCAACTCATGGTGGCCTACCGGCTGCATTTCGATCGTCCGAATTTAACCGCCGCGCAAATCGCGAATTCCGGCAAGCTCGGCGATTTGCGGCTTTTCACCTCGACCTTCACGATGCAGGTGGAAGATCCCGAGAACATCCGCCTGCAAGCGGCGAAAGCCGGGGGACCTCTTTTCGATATCGGCATCTATTGCATCAACGCCGCCCGCTCGATTTTTCGCGACGAACCCCTTTCGGTTTTCGCGGTGAACGAATCCATCAAAGGCGACCTCCGTTTCCGTGACGTTCCCGAAATGGTCGCGGTCACGATGCGCTTTCCGAAAAATCGCGTCGCGACCTTCACCTGCAGTTTCGGCGCGGCGGCCCTCGCCCACTACGAGGTGGTCGGCACGAAAGGTTGGCTCTGCTTGGACTCCAGCTACGAATACGCCGAGGGCATGCAGCTGGAGGTCGGCATTGGCGACCGCACGACCCGCCGGGAATTTAAGAAGCGCGATCAGTTCGCGCCCGAACTCGTTTATTTCTCGGATTGCATTTTGAAACGCCGCCGGGTCGAGCCCTCTTTCGAAGAAGGGTACAACGACTTGTTGGTCATCGAGGCCTTGCTCAAGTCGGCCCGCACGGGTCGGCCCGTCGAATTGCGGGCGCGGACGAAAACCGCGCGACCGACCTTACGCCAAGAAATGCGTCGACCGCCGACGCCCAAACCCCGGCGCGAGAACATGATTCATATTACGACCCCCCATAACTGATTTGCGCGTGGGGGCTCAGCACGGCCCTTCCCATTCGGGGAAGGGCTTTTTTTTAGATGAGACAGACTGCGATCACCGCGGCGCCGATCGCGAAAGAAATCAAAGTCGTTTTGCGGTACGTGGGAACGGTGAACGCCAGCCACAGTCCCGAAAGCGTCACCAGAATCAACGACACCCCGAAGATCGACTCGTACCAACGCATGAGCGTGGGGCCATGACCTTTGTGCAATTCGATCATCCGTAGCAGAAGACTCGGATCGACCTTCGTGAAGACGATCTCTTCACCCGATGCCGACGCGGTATAGTAGAGCTTCGTCACGGGACGGAAGGTATAGTCCGAGCCGCGCCCGCGGATGTATTCGAAATCGTAGTCGACGCCCGCATCTTTGAACTTCTGGCGGAAGAAGGCCTCTTGCTCTTCTTTCCCCTCGGGCACGGGACCCGACGCGCGGAAGGCTTCGACTTTTTCATCGGAACCTTTGAAGCCCCAAATATAGAGGGTTCCGGTCAAAGGCATCATTAACATCAGCGGCAAAAAGAGGGCCGCGATGACCAAGTGAATTTGAATCATCAGTTTACGACTAGGCATGGCGCCCTCCGTAGCATTCAGAACCTCTTTACGCCACCCTCACCAAAAACCGGAAAGCCAATTGAGAAAGCCTACAAACTAAGCTGAAGAGAAGCCGCGATGACGTTCTCATCCGGCAGATCCAAATTTCCTGAGTCACGTTCGAAAGAACTCCTCCCCTGAAAGAGGGACCGGCCAAACGCCCGTCCGGCTTCGACTTCAAAGAAGGTCTGCGCGCCGAGATAAGCTTTCAAAGTCAAAAGCCCGCGCGCGCCCTCGACGAACAACCGATCTTCACGGCGGGGGCGATTCGCGATCATGTACACCTGCTGACCGTATTCAAGCTTCGCGTTCACCTGCAAAGGTCCCCAGAACAGATATCCCGCCTGCACGCGCGCCGCCGCCGGAAAAAGCAAAAACGCGGACGCGAAGGTTTTCGGCGTCGGCCGCGCCCACAACATCACGAACGGAAATCCCCACATCCCGCCGCGAGTTTTTTCTTCGTTGTGAAAGGTCGCCGCGAATCCCGGAAGCGGGACGTTGTTCAAAATCACGCGATTGTTCGAGTAGTTCAGAAACCAAATCCATTGGGTCGTTTCGGAAGTCTTCGAGCGGTGCGAAAGCGTCACGCCGAAGACACTGACGTCGCCGCCATCAAAGGGGCGATCGCTGGCGGACCCGTAGTTCGTATTGAGTCCCCAAACCGCGTTTTCATCTTGCCGGTAGCTCGCGTGCAAAGAGAACTCACGGTCTTCGAGCGAAGACGGCGCCGGGAAGGCCTGCCCCGTGGGCACGTCCTTGAAATCCAAGCGTCGTGATTTCCCCCCGAGTGCGAGCGTCAATCCCTCGGTCTGGTAAAACGGGACGTACAAAAAGCCCTCGTCGATCCGGAGGGCCGGATCTTCGGTGTGACCGTAGCCGAAGCGATAGTGCTGCTTTCCCGGCTCTCCCGCCTCGGCGAGGGAGTCTTGAGCCAAGGCGGAAAAAGACATGAGCGAACACATAAACGAAAACCAAAGGGCGCGAATGGGCATGCGCAGAAGTTAGTGAATTACGCGCGAGAACGGAAGATGCGAAGCGTGCCGCCATCGTGAATTTCGGGCGGAAACCAACGTTCGGGCGTCATGAACTTCTGAAACCAGGCTCCGGCGTCGGCATTGGTGACGACCCGCACGGGTTTGCGGCTGGCCACGGCGTGAATTCGACGCAGAACCCGTCGATATGTCTCTTCGTTGAAAGGGTCGTAAAGATAATAGACCGCGGCCGCGGGAATTTCGAAGTCCGGATCGCCCAAATCCTGACAGTGAAAACGAACATGCCCCAGTCCCGCCCGTTCACCGGAGTTCTGCGAGCATTCCACCCGGTGGCGCACGAACTCGTAACCGACGAATTGGAGGTCTTCGCGCAACAGTCCGCCTAAAATTCCCACGCGCCCATACCCCGACCCGAGATCGATCAAGGTTTCGCCCGGCCGCATGTCGAGTGCTTGCAACGCCACCATGGCGGTCGCGTAAGAGGTTTGCACCCCGGCACCCGAGTTTTCAAAAATCCGTTCCCGCGTTTCCGGAACGTTCTCCATCATCAGATCGCGCTCATATTGCAGTTGCAGAATGTCGTCCATCATGTCGAATGCCCGAAAGAGTCCCTCGGGCAAGACAATCTCCTCAAGCAGTGGACGCACGGCGGGCCAAACGGCGCCCGGCCCCAGCTCGGCCAGCCGCCGTGAACGCGAGTCCTCGATACGGACACGCTCGGGCCGCCACTCCCTTTCGAATTCGGAGAACGCCCACATCTCTTGCGCGGCCGCGCGCACGAACTTTCGATACTCCGGCTCGGGCATCCGCAGGCTTTCGCGCACGATCGCGTGGGCGTTTTCACGAAGAATTTTTCCCAGAGGTTTCAATCTCGAGACGGCGAAAGGCTCGAAGAGCGCCGGCAAATCGGCCAACGGACGCAGTTCGCGATTTCGGGACTGCGCCAGACTTTCCCAAAAAAGCTGGTCGTGACTTTCGGGCTGCGCGGTCAAAAGCCAGTGCTGTTCACCCAATCGCTCCGCGACCGTCCGTAAGTTCAAAAGACCGATGAACAAACGCCCCTTTTCGTCGGGTTCGAGCGTCGCCTCCGACGTCAAATCGGGGGCCAAGGACGTCCCATGCAAGGCGGACCCTAAGATTGAATTGAGTTGAGTCCGCTCGCGCCCCATGGCCCGAGGTTACATTTACGTTTTCGACGAAACAACGTGAATTCCCGCGTCAGGCCATGCGTTTGTCCGCGATTGATGTCAGACTTATCTTTTCATGAGCCAAGGAGACACCGATGATTTCTGGATACGTGGACTTCTACTACAACGTTCAAGACATGAAACGGGCGGTCACTTTCTACAAGGAAGCCCTCCAAATGGAAGTCTCACATACGCATGAGTTCTGGACCGAAATGCGCGTGGGAAATTTGCGTCTGGGCCTTCACTGGACGGAGGGCAGCAGCGTTCCGAAAACTCCGCGCAACGACCACGGACAAGAATGTGGCGGCACCCTGACTTTGCATTCAACCGATGTCCGCGGCGATCGGGACCGCATCCACAAATCCGGCGGTAAAATTCTGGGCGAGGCCGAACAGCCGTGGGGGCACATGCTGGTCTTCGAAGATCCGGACGGGAATGTTTTGAAGCTGATGAAGCCCGCGAACGCGTAACAAACTGAGACGGGGATCCCAAATCCCCGTCGAACTTCGGGACATCCGTGCAATTCTTTGGCGGCCGCAAGCGCCCCCCCTTTAAACTGAGAACTCGGATCGAGGGGGAATCGTGACACGGAAGCAACGCCGTTTCAGTGCGGGCATCGCCATTCTGGGCCTCGTTCTCTTTTTCCAAAACTGTGGTTCCAGCCAAAACTTCGATCTTGAACAAGCGACCCAAAGCTTAAGTGGCGTCGGCGACCTGTCAGCTCCCCCCGCCGGAAACGACGGCGCCCCCGCACCGATGCCGACGCCGACACCGACACCGGTCCCGACCGGTCAGGCGACCCAAGGCCAATTCTGCGCACGTCAAGCCGGCGAACTTCCGAAGTTTCGTCTCAGCCTGGCGGATCTGCGAGAGCAAAAACTCGAGGACGTGACCTCGCTGGACCGGTTCTTCCGCGCGGACGTGCGCCTGGCGAATCTCAATATCTATTTGCCCAAACTCGACATCAAAGCCCTTCCCGTCCATTTCGGATACGACCTCGGCGGCCAAGGCACCATCCGGCGCGATGACGGGACCGAACTGCGCGAGCGCTTCGCGGTGATGTACGAATCTTACCTGCAGCTGGCGCAGGAAGACCACGGAACCTATCAGATCGCCGTCGCGGCCTCGGGTCAGGTCGAACTCGAGATCCAAGACGCGAGTGGGGTCTACGTGAAACGGATCTCGGCGATGACGGGAATCGACGAGACACGTTTTCTGTGCGTGAACCAGAACATCTTCATCCGTCGCGGTGATCAAATCGGCCTGCGTCTGCGCCAGACCCACCGCACGGGGGCCTCGCTCAGCGCCGCGCTTTACTGGCGTAAAGTGGGTTCCGCCACCAGCGCGGCCTCGGCTTCTTGCAATGCTTCGGGCGAGCTCTTCCGCGACGGCCAAGCGACTTCGCAAATGCAAACCATTTTGAATGAGGGGTGGCGGTCACCGGGGGCCGACAACTTGACCCTAACCACCGACGGCGAAAATCTGGTCGTCAATGGCGACTTCGAAAACGTCAGCGGGCTTTCGCTCCCGACCACGGGAACGTGGTGGAAGTACTTCACCTCGCTCCCGGGCTGGCTGGCCTACCAAAAGTTCGAATTGCAGAATTCGGGTTTCACGAACGTCTTCTCGTTCCGCGGCGGCAACTACTGGATCGAACTCGACGCGGACCAAGGCGTGGACGCCATTCACCAAGAGATCACCGTGAAACCGAATACGAGCTACCGTCATCTTTTCGACTACGCGACCGAGCCCGGCACCAGCCAAAATACGTCGCAGATTTTGGTCTATCGCGTGGCCTCGAAAACCGACGGCAACTTTCAATTTGATCATCTGGATACCGTCAGCGCACCGAACACGGGCGCTTGGTTGACCTACCAACGCCGCATCGACTCGGGAACCTCGAACCGGATGAAAGTGAAACTGATGGAGGGCGGTGGCGACGACAATAACGGCGCCTACATCGACAACGTTGTTTTCCGCGAGATCCGTGAAAATGATCGCGTGTGCTTAGGCGGCGCGATCCCCGCCCCGGGAATCAAAATCCTTGCCGCTCGCTATGGTAAAAACAAATTCGTGGACACCACGACCTTCGTGCGCGCACGCTGCGAAGACAAAGCCTCTTGCTCCTTCAACGCGAACAACGACATGAATGGCGATCCCGAAAACGGAATCGTTAAAGTGTTGACGATTCGCTACAGCTGTTTGAACGGCGACAAAGAAGTCGCGGTCAACGAAAACACTCAAGCGCAGTTGAGCTGTCCGTGAAATGTGAGTCTGCCTAAAATTTGAGGCATCGATATCGGAATCCACGTCTCTTCCATGAAAAAGTCAGTGGCATTCGACTTAAGTTCTTCCCAAGCTCCTCGCCCATCGCTAAAATGCATCCATGTCGCAAGATCAAGGCGAAGGAACACGGGGAAAAGGCCACGCAACGCTCGGTGACCTTCTCGGGCCCGAGACTCAAGAGAACCTCAAGGACTGGACACGCGAAGCCCGTCAGTGGGTGGAGACGCACCCGTGGGCCGCCGCGCTGGGAGCGTTGGCTTTGGGTTACGTGCTCGGTTCGATGACTTCGCGCCGGGAGCGGGATTCGCGATGAACCTGTTCACGCTTTTGCTGCACTCCTTTCTTGACCGTCAAGCACGCGAACAGACCGAACGTCTGCGCGAGGCCGGGCTTCGCGCCGCCGAGAAGGGGCGCAAGCTGGCGATCGCCGGTGCCTTTTTCAGTCTGACCGCGGCCTTTTCATTCGCGGCCATCGTGACCTTCGCTATTGAGGCGGGTCTGCAGTACGACCGGGGCGCGGGCCTCACCTATTCGGGGCTCATGATCTCGGCGACGATTCTTATCGTGATCGCTCTTTTGGGGGGCCTCATTGGCCTCCTCATCGCTTCATCGAGCTCCGAGAATAAAGTAAATGCTCAACCCCCTCCTCCGCGTTCGACTCAAAGCGAACTCAAGGACGTGCTTGAGGATATCGCGCTTCAACTGTTAAAGCAGTTCGCTCAATCTCAACGTGCCGGCGATCAAACGCCGTCCTCCGCAAACGAAAGTGAGACCCGTCCATGAGTTCTTTGGCTACCCGCATCCTGGTTGTGGACGATCACCCGATCTTCCGCGAAGGTTTGAAGCTCTCTTTGGATTCGAGCCTCAAAGACTTCACGTGGGTGGGCGAAGCGGCGAACGCGAAGACGGCTCTCGATCAGATCTACGACAAGCGCCCCGATCTGGTGATCCTCGATTTGATTCTGGGATCGACGTCGGGACTCGACGTCGTCCGCGAAGTGAAAAGTCGTCAGATCCCCACGAAAATTTTGGTGCTGACTCAAGTGCAGGACCCCAAGACCGAGCGCGAACTCCGTCGCTTGGAAGTCGATGCGATTTTGTCCAAGATGGCGCCCTTGCAATCCGTCGTCGAAGCCGTGGAAGCTTTACGCAACAACCAGCCCTTCACGAGCCCCCCGCTTCCGAACTCCAACGAAGAAGAAGGCATGAACCCCGTGCCCGCGCTCAAGCCGAACCTCACCGCACGCGAGGTCGAGATCGTGCGTTTGGTCGCCGCGGGACAAACCCAAAAAGAAATCGCCGAAACTCTGGGTTGCGCCCCGGAAACTGTCAAAACGCACAAAGGCAACTTGTTGCGTAAGCTGGGCGCGCGAAATTCAGCCGAGATCGTCGCCTGGGCGACGCGCACCGGGTTGATCTAACGCCAGGTCCGCGCGCCTTTTAGACCGAGGGCTTCGAGCCTTTCGGAAGCGTGAAGTAGAATCGGCTCCCGGAACCGGGCGTCGATTCGGCGGCCAAACGTCCGCCGTGAAAGTGGATGAAGTCCCGACAGACGTTCAGACCGATGCCGAAGCCCGGAGCCGGCGCTTCCGCGTCCCGATCGATCAACGCCCCGCCATCAATGAGTTGCGCCAAACGCGACGGCGCAATCCCGACGCCGGTATCTTTCACCCACAAAGTGACTTCCGAAGGACCGTCGTCGATGCCGACCGCGATCTCTTGCCCCGCTTGCGAGGCGCCGATGGCATTCGAGATCAAATTCCGAATAACGGCGGTGATCATGTCCGGATCCGCGGCGATCAAAACCACTTTGGGGGCCGTGACCACGACGGTCTGACGTTGCACCAAAAGAATCGGCGTCAGCTGCTCGACGCTTTTTTCGACCAGTGCCTGCAGATCGCAGATTCCGAGACGGGGCTCCATCCGTGAATCGAGTTTCGCGATCCACTGGATCAGATTCGAAAAGAACTCTTGGACCGAAACCGAGGACCGCACCATCAGCCGCAGCATTTTGCGCGCGGGCTCGTCCACTTCATTTTCGATCTTACTTTGCAGCGCCGAGGAAACCATGACCATCGTGCCGATGTTGCCGGACAGATCGTGCGCCACCAACGACAGCAGACGGTTCTTAAAACCGACCAGCTCTTCCAACCGTGAGTTGGCGTCCGTGAGTTCAACGGACCGCTCACGGATCTGGGATTCGAGCGCTTTCCGCTCACTCAAATCGTAGAAGCTCAGCAAGAGCCCGGTATCCTGAGGATTCCAGGTGCGCGCGCACTCGATATGAACGGCCCAGCTCCCCGCTTCGTGAATCACCTCGAGGGTCCGACGCGGTTCAACCCCTTGGCGCATGGCCAAGATCTCTTCCGAGACGCGGTCGATCACCGGCCCCGGCAGCGTCGAGATCGTCTTCCACTCTTGTCCCACATGCCCCTGAGAGATCGCGAAGACTCGCTGCGCGGCCGTGTTGAAAACGCGCAGGCGATTTTCGTTGTCGAGTTTCAAAACCGGATCCGGTAGGCGTTCGAAGACTTGGCTCTTCGCCAAGTGCGCCCAATCCAAAAGCTGGTAACGGAAAAGCGCCATCGAGAAACAAAGCGCGCCCACCAAACCGAGGGCCGCGGACCACTGGTACATGGTGATCGTCCAACCGGTCACCATACCCGCCCAGTGACTGGCGATGGGGACGAGGGATCCCGCCATCAGCCACAAAGCTTGGCGGCGGGTCGAGGCATCACCACGCCACCACATCCGTCCGCCCAGCGACAAACCGTAGGTGACGCACAAGATGGAGTAAATACGCTGAAAGCTCATGATCGGACCGCGCGTGAACGTCAATGCCGAGAGGGTCTTCAATTGAACCTTCTCGAAATCGACCAATCCATACTCGGACCACGACGGCACGAACAATGAGGCGACCGCCACCACGCAGGGCACGAAAAGCAACGCCTGCAAGTAGGGCCGACCGTAAAGATCGGCTCGCGGATTGACGTGAGTGTGAATCAAAACGATGGCCGGTGGCGCGAAAAGAATGACCGCCATGCGCAGACGGATCAGCGTTTCCATCAAGGCCTCGTCGGGAGTCACCAGAACGAAGAGCGTGAAGGTCGACCAAATAAAGGTCAGCGCCATCGTCGCGCAGAAAGCGGGACTTCCGGGCGCGCCACGATTCTGCCACGAGTACGCCATCAGCGCGAACGATGCGCACATGGTGAGCGTAATGATGGAGAGAAGCGCGTACACGGGCAACATGCAGGAACCACCGATTCTTTGCAGTCAGATTGCCACGAAAATGCCGTTCTCCCTATTCAAAAAAACCAAAGGATAACGGAGACTTCCGCTTCCCCCAAATGGGGGAAACTCGACTCTTTCTATCTCGATTGTCGCTCGACTTCCGTCGACAAAATGATTTGAGAAGAAAACGTCACTGAAAGACGGAACAAAACACGCCGATAACCGAGGTGGCCCCGCGCGGGGAATGAAGGAGTCCTAACTTGCGCTCGTTTTGGATCAAGAACTTCGGCATCTTAGCTTCCGTCATGGGCATCGTCGCCGTGGTGGGGATTTGTATCGCCCATATCGAGCTGATCAACGGCGCCATGGCCATGATCGTGATGGGCTCGATCTTGACCTTAATCGTGTTCGTCATCGCGCTCGTCACGTTGGGTGGCGAATCCCAACTGATGAAAGCGGAAGAAGAGCGCGATCAGTTCTTCACGCAGTCGCTGGAGATGCTTTGTATTTCGGGCTTGGATGGATTCTTCAAAAAGCTCAACCCCGCGTTCTCGCGGACGCTCGGTTTCAGCGTCGACGAACTGCGCGCGAAACCCATCTTGGAGTTCGTACACCCCGACGATCGGGACAAAACCATTCACGAGATCAAACGTCAGGCCCAAGGCCAACAGGTGATGTCTTTCGAAAATCGTTTCCGCTGCAAAGACGGAAGCTACCGCACGCTCTCTTGGAAATCGGTGCCGATCGGCAACGTCATGTACGCCGCGGCCCGCGACGTGACCGATGATCGCAATCGGGAAGAAAGCGTTCAGAAAAGCCAGGTCCTGCTCGACGCCATGATCGACAACATCCCGATGATGATCTACATCAAGGATTCGGCCGACCTGCGCTTCGTGCGTTTCAATCGCACGGGTTCAAAACTGGTGGGATATCCTTCGGAATATTTCATCGGTAAGAACGATTCCGATTTCTTCACTCCCGAACAGGCCAACCACTTCACCAGCTGCGACCGCGACGTTTTGAAGTCCATGCAACCGCTGGACATCGAAGAGACCTTGAAAACGCGCGATCACGGGGTTCGCCAAATGCGCACCAAAAAAATCGCGATCTCCCTACCCGACGGAGAGAAGTATCTTTTAGGATTCTCGCAAGACATCACGGAACAGCGAATGGCCGAAGATGAACTGGTCAACGCGCGCCAAATCGCCGAGGACGCGAACCGCGCGAAATCGGAATTTCTGGCGAATATGTCCCACGAAATTCGGACTCCGTTGAATGGGATTATCGGGATGACCGACCTGCTGATGCGTTCGACTTTGAATGAACAGCAAAAAGAGTTCGTGAAAACGCTTGAAGAGTCGAGCTCGAACTTGCTGATGCTCATCAATGACATCTTGGACTTCTCGAAGATCGAAGCGGGCAAGATGAATCTGGAAAGTGTCAATTTCGACGCACGTTCGATCGTGAAGTCGCAAGTGAACTTACTGACCTCGCGGGCCACCGATAAGGGCCTGACCCTCGAGACCTTCATCGACCCGACGATCCCGCCCCTGCTGCGCGGCGATCCCGCCCGCATCGGTCAGGTTCTGCTCAATCTTCTGGGCAACGCGATCAAATTCACCCCGAGCGGGAAAGTCAGCGTCAGCGTGGCGTTGAAATCCCGCGACGATCAAGGCTGCACGTTGGAGTTCAGCGTGATCGACACCGGCATCGGCATCACGCCCGAGCAAAAACGGATGCTCTTCCGCCCCTTCACGCAAGCCGACGGTTCAACGGCCCGGCGCTACGGCGGCACGGGGCTGGGACTCTCCATCTGTAAAATGCTGACGGAGCTGATGGGCGGTCAAGTCGGCGTCGAAAGTGAACCCGGCAAGGGCTCGCGCTTTTTCTTTACCGTCCGGATCAAACCCGCCTTCATGGTTCTGGAATCCCCCGCACGCGTGCTGCCGCCGATCCAAACGAATCGTCGCCCCGCCAGTCCCGCCGCACCGACGACCCGCGATCGCGCGCCGCGTATCTTGGTGGCGGAAGATAACCGCGTGAATCAGATGATGGTGCTGTCGATGCTGCAAAGTTTCGGCTACTCCGCGCAGGTCGTGGCCAATGGTCGCGAGGCCGTCGACGTCTTCCGCACCTCACAGTTCGATTTGATTTTGATGGATTGCCAGATGCCGGAAATGGACGGACTCGAGGCCACCGCCTTGATTCGTGAACACGAGACCGGGACCGGCCGACGCACGCCCATCATCGCGTTCACGGCCAATGCCACCGCGCAAGACCGTGAGCAGTGCATGCAGGCCGGCATGGACGGCGTCATCACGAAGCCCGTGCGTATGGACGTCCTTCAACAAGCGCTCATCTCCTGGTTGGAAGAACCGACCGACCCCGCCCAGCGCCCAGGAAACTGACCAGGAGGCTGACCCTAGACAGAGCCTTTCCCGCGACGTTAGACTTGCGGGATCGGAGGCTCTTCATGCGTTTCATCCTTGCTCTCTGTATCCCCTTCCTGCTCGCCATGAATTTACCGGCGAACCCCGCGCCCACCAGCACCGTCACGATTCCGGTGCAAGAGTATTTGAGTCTGGTGCGACAGAACGAAAAACCCCGTTTCGTCACGATCCTGGGCGCCTCGTTGGGCGGTCGTTTCGGTGAGCGACTGAGCTTCACCTTGAACGGTCAGGCCTCAAGCCTGAATGAGAAACGCGAATTCTTGCGCTTCGACCCGCAAAACGTGAGTTTCGAAAATTGCTCGGGCGACGCGCAGATCGCGTTCGACGGCGGCAGCGCTTCACTGCTCGCGCTCGCACCGAAGTTCACGTTGAAGTGCGACATCTTGCCGAAAAACTGGGGGCAGGTGCAATTCACCCTCGTGCAGGTCATGGGCGCGAAGGCCGACGTCGCGGGCGCGGAAGCGCTGGTCTTGACCGACCCCAACGGCGATCGTCAGATCAGCGTGACCAAAGCGATCGGCGGCGGCGCACGTCCCGACGAGAATCTGCCCGTCACGGCGGTGGGACGCTTCCGGATTTCGCTGCTTCCCGAAAATGCGCGCTTCGACTACGACATCACGGTCGAAAACCCCGCACGCGGCAGCCGGCCCTTCGAGATTCGCTTCGCGAACGGCGAAAGTCCCAGCCGCGTGGCGACCGATGGCGAGTACACCGAGGACGGCGGCGTGCTGCGCCTGCGTCTGAAACCCGGCTCGAATAGCGTGCGTATCGAAGGCCCTTACACCGGCGCGAACTTCAAATCCCCCATCGCGGGCGGTCCGCACTATCTGTTGATCGAGAATCACCAGCTCTTGCAGGTGACCACCGAGTCCCAAGCGCGCCGGGTTTCGGCGCGCGATGCGGGACTGTCGTCACGCTTCGCGGGACAACGCGCGTTCTTACTCCAAACCGACGGTGAAAGCGTCGCGTGGACAACGAAAAAGCTCGACGTGCTGCCGGCGCTGGGCTTTTCGGTCGAAAACGCCGACTACAACTACTTCATTCCCACGCGTGGCAAAGGCGTCGTCGAAGCCACCTTCCGCATCAACAACCAAGGCCAACCCGAAATCCCCCTCGCGGTCGGCGGCCGTCCCCTTTATCTGGAGGTCGACGGTCAACCCCAAGTTCTCGCCACCAATCCCGACGGCGAGCTGCTGTTGCAACTCACCCCCGGTGTCCGTTCGGTCTACGTCCAGTACGAAGCGCCTACCGAAACCCGCGCGAGCATCGGCTTTCCCTTTTTGCGATTGGCGAAACCGAACTCCGTCATGAGCCAAATTCAGTCGCGCCTCAGCTTCGAAGACGGCGCGAGCCTTTTGTGGGCACAGGGTCTGAGCAAATCCGAATCGGATCTGTTCGATTTCGCTCTGCTGGCGAGCTTCGTTCTTTTCGCCGCACTGACCTACTTCGTTTTGGCGCAAGTGCCGAGGAATTGGCGCCTGGGCGCGGCCGTGGCCGCGGGCGTGATCGCGACCCATTCACTCGGCGTCGCGCTTTTAGGGGTCTTGCTTTTGGCCGTCGCCGCCCTCGTTCGTCACCGCGCACGCCTCGTCGGTTGGTTCACGGGCATCAAGTGGACGTGGGATAAAACTTTGGGCGGCCTGATCGTCGGCGGAGGGCTTGCCCTCGCGATGATGTTGGTCTTAAGTTTCACCCTTCTGAAAATCCGCGGCGATCTAACGACGGAAGGCCCCAGTGCACGCAATATGACGGCAGGCCTTCTGCAAAACAAAGTCTCAAGCTTTGGTGCCGGCGCCCGCAGCGCCGCGCCCATGATGGAATCCTACGCGGCCGAGGACCTGGCCGACGCTCCGGCCGAGCAAGCTTACGCGGAGGGCGCGGTCGGTGGGGGCGACGACTACCAAGGCCTTCCCGCGAAAGTCGTCGTACCGGAGGGCCGCCGGGTCATCCACTTCGAACGCGGCTTGATCGAAGCGAGCGCCCCCGTGATGATGTTCGCGGCGTTCGTGCATCCGGGCGTTCCCAAACTTCTCTTCTTCCTGGCGCTCGTGACCCTCGTCACGCTGGCCTACCGTGAGCGCGCGTCGCTGCGGAGCTGGCTGCGCCTTTCCGCCTGACGTCTCAAAACGAGACCGATCTTGCGCTCGGGACGGTGACGACACCAAATCGTCACCCGTCTCGGAGTGAAACGGCCTGCTCGGCCCAGATGCTTGCGACAGGGCATAGGCCTTGCTTTTTCAGAGGGGTGACACCGGAGGGGCCCATGAAAAAGCAAATCTTCATCCTGATCGTGACGAGCTGGCTGGCGGCCCCCACCTTCGCGCAAAGCCGCAAGATCGTATCCGAAGACACGCGCACGATGCCCGCGGAGCAACAAGCCGCCACGGGGACGACCACCGGTTACGCGGCCGCCGTGAACGGCCCCAGTTACCTCGACTACAGCGTTGCCGGAACGACCGCGGCGCCGCTCGCTTACCCGACGCCGCCCTCACCCGACGCGAGCCTTCCCGTCATGCAGGCCGCGATTCAGGCGTTCATGCAGTACATGCAATCGCCCGCAGGTCAGAAAAACATGTCGAAATATCCCGACTACGTGAACCCCGCCACCGTGAATCGCCAATCGACCGCGCCCTCCGTCGATCCGCGCCCGCTGAAAGACTGTGGCGGTCTCGCGCCGGCGGCGAAGGAAAAAATGAAGGCGTACCTTTCCCGCTGCGGATCCAGTCTGCGCATTCCGAACGGCAACGTCTCGATCATCGACTTCTCCACAAGCCGCCCCGTTCTTTACGTTCTTCGCCAGTCGGATCTCAGTTGCGTGACCGCGGTTCACGTCGGCTACGGCGTCAACTCGCACGGCAACCCCCCGCGCCCCAACAACACGCCATCCTCGTTGGCGACGCCCCCGGGCTTTCACATCACGAAAGTGCATAACGGTCGCGCTTATCAAGAGTTCAACTCCATCGGTATCCAGGGCATGGGCTCGGAAAATTCCAATACCGTCGGCCGCGGCGTGATCTTGCACCCCTCGAATGGTCATACCCATGGCTGCATCGGCATTCCGTGGGCCCAATTCGCCGAGATCAAGCGCCACTTGGGTTACGGCACGGTCGTCTATAACTACTTCCCGTCGCAAACCAACAACGACAGCGAGAACCGCTGCCCGACTTATCGTCAATCCTCGTACCGCACGACGTCCGTCATTTCGTCATCGCCCGCGATGGATGCGGCCGACGAGACTCTCGGTCTTCAATAATTCCCTTGGCCCCGGCCGCCGCCCCCCACTAAAATGAGGGGGTGTTGAAACTGGAAGACTACCTCCGCCAGCGCGAAGCCCTCAAGGCCAACGCCCCCCGCACTCGTGAACTCTGCCGGAGCTGCCGACAGCCCGGCTTCGCCTGTTACTGCCCGGAGCTCCGTCCCTTTCACTCGGACATCCACTTCGCGATCCTGATCCATCCCATCGAAAGCCGGCGCCGCATCGCCACCGGACGGATGTCCCATCTGACCCTGCAAAACTCCTCGTTGATCGAAGGGCAAGACTACCGCCAGAACGCCAAAGTAAACGCGCTTCTGGAGGATCCCGCGAACGACTGCCGCATCCTGTATCCGGGACCGCGCGCGACCGATCTGGGGGCCATGCCCGCAGAGGAACGGCGGCAGATGTTGACGCCCGCGCCGAACCGGCGGCTCGTCATTTTTGTGATCGATGGCACCTGGGCCACCGCACGGAAGATGATGCGCCAATCGGAAAACCTGGCCCCGCTTCCACGCCTCGCCTTTACCCCCGCTCGTCCGTCCAATTTTCGCGTGCGCAAACAGCCCCGGCCCGAGTGTTTCTCGACTTTAGAGGCGATCCACCAGCTGCTGGAATTCAGCGCTCCGGAGCGTCCCGAGCATGCGGGTCTGCTTCAAGTTTTCGATCATATGGTGGAAAAACAGCTCAATTTCATCCGCGCCTCTCATTTGAGCACCCGTAAAGTGACCTACCGCCGCGAGGAGAACCGCAAGGTCCTCGCGGGGTTGGGCCTCCTCGAGGGCGAGGAAGCACCGCAAAATGGCCCCGGCCTGGGGTTTGCCGAACCCTGACCAAATTGAGCCTTTCTTTCCCCGAAAAAGCCTGTTACTCCTCTGGGCGTACTGCTTCGAGTCTTTGGCAATAGGGCCCAAATCTCCGAATCGGTCCCCAGCCTTTAGGAGGTTTCATGGGTAAGAAATTGTACGTCGGCAACCTGCCGTACTCGGTGGACGACAACGTCCTCAACCAAACATTCGCAGATTTCGGCCAAGTCACATCGGCTAAAATCATCATCGACCGCGAAACCGGTCGTTCGAAAGGTTTCGGATTCGTCGAAATGGCGACCGATGCTGAAGCAGAAAACGCGATCAGCCAAATGAATGGCGCGGACTGGGAAGGTCGTAAACTGACCGTGAACGAAGCCCGTCCTCAAGCTCCCCGCGAAGGTGGCGGCGGCGGCGGTGGTCGTGGTGGTTTCGGTGGCGGCCGCGGTGGTGGCGGCGGCGGACGCTGGTAAGCGATCCTCCAACCGATGTCAGAACAGAATCAATCTTCTGGGAAAACCAAGAGTAAATCTTGGTTTTCTTTTTTGAAGAAAAAGAACGAATCCCCTTCGACCGACACACCTTCTCCGTCGAAGACCACATCATCCACTCCCGCAGCCACCCCCGCGAAAAACGATCGCAACTGGGGTCCCGGCCGCGGCAGTAATTACCGTGACGCGGAACGCGTCCAGCATGACAGAGCGGAACGCGGCCAAAATGACAGAGCGGAACGCAACGCCCGTCCCACGCGTGACAATCAAAACAAACGTCCCGGTCAAAACCGTCCCGAACGTGGACCGAACACCGACGCGCGCCCCGAACGCAGCGCAAATGCGTCTTCCGAAGAGCGTGGCGAAGGCGGACAACGTCGGCGTCGCCGCGGTGGTCGCGGTCGTAACCGCAATCGCGAAGGCTCAGCCCGCGAGCCCCAGTCCGGCAAACCGGATCTGGTCGGCATTCCGAATGCGCATTTCCCCGAACTGAAAACCGACGCTCCCGCACCGACTCCGGTCTCGCTGGACGAACTCGAAGGCTTCAGTGAACTGGGATTGATCGAACCCTTGCAACTCGCCGTCGCGGCCCTCGGTTACACGAGCCCGACACCGATTCAGCAGCAGTCGATTCCGCATCTGCTTCAAGGTCACGATCTGCTCGGCAACGCGCAGACCGGAACCGGCAAGACCGCGGCGTTCGCGCTGCCGATCCTGCAACGTCTTTTCGAGAATCCCCGTCGCGCCGAACCCCGCCGCTTCCGCGCGCTGGTGCTTTCGCCGACGCGTGAACTCGCGCTCCAGATTCAGCAAAGCTTCGTCGACTACGGAAAACACCTGAACCTCAGCTCGGCCGTGATTTTCGGCGGAGTGGGACAGGGACCGCAGGTCGCCGCGCTGAAACGTGGACTCGATATTCTGGTCGCGACGCCCGGACGTTTCCTGGATCTGATGGATCAGGGACATCTGGACATCTCGGGACTGGAAATCTTCGTCCTCGATGAAGCCGACCGTATGCTCGATATGGGTTTCATTCACGACATCCGCAAGATCATCAAAGTCTTGCCGGCGGAGCGTCAGAACCTGTTCTTCTCGGCCACCATGGCCAACGAGATCAACAAACTGGCTTCGAGTTTCCTGAAGAACCCCGTGCGGGTCGCGGTGAATCCGGTGTCTTCGACGGCGGAACTCATCGACCAGAAGGTCGTGTTCGTCGAAAAGGCGCACAAACGTGAACTGCTCCGGTACGTTCTGCAAAACCCCGATCTGGCGAAGGTCATCGTGTTCACACGCACGAAACACGGCGCGAATCAGGTTTCGGAAATGCTCGAGAAAAACGGCTTCAAGAGCGCCGCCATCCACGGCAACAAATCCCAGAACGCCCGTCAAAAGGCGCTGGAGAGTTTCCGTCAAGGTGACGTGCGCGTTCTGGTCGCGACCGATATCGCCGCACGCGGGATCGACATCGACGAAATCACCCACGTCATCAACTTCGAGTTGCCGAATGTGCCCGAGGACTATGTCCACCGCATCGGTCGGACCGCGCGCGCCGGAGCCAAAGGCCAAGCGATCGCGTTCTGTAATCCGGAAGAGCGTGTCGATCTGAAAAGTATCGAACGCCTGACGGGACGTCCCCTCGAAGTGACCGAATTCCCCGACTTCGTACCGACCGCGGTCTCGAGCCCCTCGTCCTCTGGCGATTTGGGCCGAGGTGGTCGCCGTGAAGGCGGAGGTCATCGCACCGGACACCGCGGCTCTGGCCGTGGTGGTGGTGGGCGCGGCGGAGGCCGCGGACGCCGTCGTTAGTTCACACAAACCGGGAGCGAACCTCCCGGTTTTTTTATTTGCGGCTCAAGGATCGGCCGACACTTAGCCGACGATCAGCTTCACTTCGATGTTACCGCGAGTGGCGTTCGAGTAAGGGCAAACTTGGTGCGCCTTTTCGACGAGCGCCTGCAATTTCGCGGTGTCGACGCCGGGAGCGCTGACTTTCATCTCGACGTTCAGACCGAAGCCGCTGGGCACTTTGCCGATGCCGACTTTCGAGTGGACTTCAAGCTCAGTGGGAAGCTGAAACTTCTCTTGGCCCGCGACGAACTTCAATGCGCCCGTAAAGCAGGCCGCGTAACCCATCGCGAAGAGCTGTTCGGGATTGGTCCCGGGACCGCCGGGGCCACCCAGTTCTTTGGGCGTCGCCAGACGGACTTTCAGTGCGTCGTCCGATGTCGCGGCGAAGCCGTCACGGCCTCCGGTGGCTTTGGCTTCCGCGGTATAAAGTGCTTTTTCAAGTTTCACCATGGACTACTTCCTCTCAGTGGGGGTGGCGTCGATTTCCAAACGAACCTGGGGCCGGGCACGGTTGCCCTCTTCCATTTTCTGAATGGTTTTTTCGGCGTCACGGGTGATGTTGTCGAGTTCAAGAATTTGCCCCGCCATTTGTGGAAGGGCGTTCATACGGAAAGTCGAGACCTCTTCCATGGCGATCTTCAGATCCTGGAAGGCATTTTTCAGCGCGTTCATGTCCAGCGAGGCCGAAGCCGCCTGCTTGTGGATTTCGGTGCCCTGGGTTTTGAGGCGCGCCGCCGTCCCCGCGATCAAGTCCGAGGTCGTCTTGTTCACGGCGTTCACCTTATCGAGCACGATCTTCTGATTCGCGAGCGCCATGGCGACGCTGGCCGCGGTTTCGAGCGCGGTGATGGTCACGTTGAGCGCGCGATTCACGCCGCGGGAAAGCTCTTTGTTGTTGCGCATGATGATTTCGGTCGCGATCACGCCCTGCTGGCTGACCGCGAGCTGCTGCTGCAGATCCATGATCCGCTGGCGCAAAGGGAAAACGAGCTCTTCGGCGACGAATTTGTGTTTGGGATCCCCGGCGGGAATGTCCCGATCCAGTTTGTACTGAAGTTTCTGGTCCATCAGCTGGCCGAGGGCGATGGCGCGCTCGAGCTTCTTCCCGGTTTCGCGCATCTGCTTTTGGTCTTCCAAAAGCGTGACGTTGTCGCGGTTCAACTGATCGCGACCGTCTTCCAAAGAACGCGTGATCGCGGCGATCACCGTCTGCGCGCTTTCGAACTTCGTGAAGTAACGCTTCAGCGGTGTCCCCACGCCCGGCAGTGCGCCCAACGCGCGCGAGAACCAACCGGGTTCGAAATCGAATTTTCCCGGATCAAGCTCTTCGACTTGCATTTTCAAATCGACCAGCGCGTTCGCGACCGGGCCGCCGTCGCCCCCGCGTTCCGCGAGCTTTTTGACGGGTTGGCGCAGCAGTTCACTTTGTTTCGCCGCGCGCTTTTGCACCTCGCCGCCCATCTGTTCGACCGAGGCCTTCAGCGAGTTCTCTTGATCGGCGTCGCCGGGATTGAAATCCAGCAAGCGGTTGACGTACTCGTCGGCGCGCGCATCCAGTTCCGGATCCTGCCCCGGGGTTGCGTGCAGGCTGTCCGGAGGCTGGATTTCGAGGGCGTTCTTCACGGCGACCGTGTCGGGAAGAACGAGAGCCGTTTTCTCAAGAGTTGCCGTGCTGGTCTTTCCCGTCATGATTCCGTTCCTTTCGAATACTTTCCGGCGCGTGCCGCGAGGTTTTGCACCTCCGCCAGGCGCGCCTCTAGTTGATCGCGTTGATCGCCTTTGGTCACGATCTGATTTAAAGCTTCATCCAGTCCACCGAGCTCCGCAAGCCCGCGAGTCACACGCTCGATTGCCGATCCGACCTCCACACGCTCCTGCACGAAACTTTCGCCCCGAACGTCCGCACGCGCGTTCAAATTTTCCAGCTGATTGCGGACGGACATCAGCTGGTCGGCCAAGGCCAAGACGGCCGCATCCACCGCGTCCTGATAGCGTGAAAAGGTGATCTCGCCGGGTTCGAACTTTTCACTCAGTCGACGCCGCAAAAGGTTCGCGCGTTGCAGCAGTTCTTCCGCGAGCGCGGCGGCCCGGGTCCCCTCCGCTTCCACCTTTTCAAGAAATTTACATTTGGAGAGCTGGCGCCGCATCTCTTCAAGTGAAGGGCGGCCACCCGTCAGAAGTGCCCGTTCCGCGGGCGCCGGCAACGTCTCCGCACCGCCGGCCAAAGATTTGGCGACGAGCGCGCGGGTCAAAGCGAGGCCCGAAGCACCGCCGATCAGAAGAAGTCCCACCACCACGGCGGGTAAAGTCGCGACGATGCCGAAGATCCCCAGCGCGACGCTCGTGGCGCCCGCGCCGGCGACCAATCCCGCACTCAGCCCGAGGGTTTTCGCACCGGAACTGCCACTTGCTTGCCCGTCATTTCTCATCATACAGTCATATCCACTTCTTTCATCGCGAGCAAGTCCGTGAGCGTACGGACAGGGAGCACGTGCGTATGGTGTTCGGATTTTTCCGCAAGCAGCTTTTGGATGTCATCGAATGGACCGAAAACGAACCGGGCGTCCTGGCCTTCCGTTTTCCCATGAAGGATCAAGAGATCCAAAACGGCGCGCAGCTCACCGTGCGTGACACGCAGATCGCGCTGTTCGTCAACGAAGGTCAGCTGGCCGATCTGTTCGAAGCCGGGCGCCATGCGCTAGCCACCCGCAACCTTCCCGTCCTGACCAATCTTAAACATTGGGACAAGGGTTTCGAGTCGCCGTTCAAATCCGATCTTTATTTCTTTTCGACGCGCGAGCAGCTCGACCAACGCTGGGGCACGACGACTCCCATTTTGGTGAAGGACAAAAACTTCGGTCCGATCCGTTTGCGCGCGTTCGGCAGCTACTCCTACCGGATCAAAAACCCGCGACTGTTCTTCCAAAAAGTCAGCGGGACCCAAGAGGTCTTCCGCGTCGAGCAGCTCGAAGGACAACTGCGTGCCGCGACCCTGACTCACCTGGCGGCCTTCCTGGGGAAAAACGAAATTCCCTTCGTCGACATGGCGGCCAACCAAATCGAATTCTCGAATTATCTGAAGGGCGCGCTGACCGAGATGTTCCAATCCTACGGTTTGGAACTGGAGTCGTTCTTCGTGCAAAGCCTGTCGCTCCCCGACGAGTTGCAGGGTCATTTGGATAAGGTCGCCTCGATGAAAATGCTGGGCGATCTGCGCAACTACGCCCAGTTTCAGGCGGCGGACAGCATCTCGATCGCGGCGGGAAATTCCGGCGGCGCGGCTGGTGCGGGCGCCTCCATGGGTGTGGGCCTGGCGATGTCGCAGGCCATGGCGCAGAGCGCGGGTGGAGCGGTAGCGACCGCCACAGAAAAGCCGGCGGCAACGGCGGAAGATCCCATGGCCACGATCAAAAAACTCCACGACATGATGAAAGACGGCATCATCAGCAGCGAAGAGTTCGAGGCCAAAAAAGCCGAGCTCATGAAAAGGATCACGTAAGTGGCCCTGAACGTCAGCTGCCCCGCCTGCGGGGCCGCAATTCCCTTCAAATCCCGGGCGTCGATCTTCGGTGTCTGCGGTTTCTGCCGAAATGCGGTCGCGCGGAAAGGCGTGAACGCCGAGACCATCGGCAAAATGTCCGAGATGCCTCCCGATATGAGCCCGCTGAAAATCGGCACGACGGGATACTTCGACGGCAAACGTTTCGAGCTGATCGGCCGCGCGAAGATGACCTGGTCCGCCGGTCATTGGAACGAGTGGTACGCGCTTTTCGATGACGGTCGCGACGGCTGGTTGGCCGACGCGCAGGGCTTCTATTTGATGAGTTTTGAAAACCGCGAACCGGGAGCCCTTCCCGCGAAGGACAGTCTACGCGTGGGGCATCCGGTCCAGCTGGCGGGCGCGACTTACAACGTCGATGACTTACGCGAAGTGAAATGCGCGGCCAGCGAAGGGGAGCTCAGCCTCGAAGCCCGCGCCGGACGCGAAGCCCTGAACGTGGACCTGTCGGCAGAGCAAGGTCGCTTCGCCGGTTTGGAATACGGTCCGCAGGGCACGCGCGTCTTCCAAGGCAAGTATGCCGAATTCGAGGACTTCCGTTTTCAGAATTTGAGGAAATTCGATGGCTGGTGAACCCAAAGTCGCCTCAGGACGTTTGATCAACTGCACGTCTTGCGGCGCAAACATTCTGATTCGCGCGCAGGGACTGAGCGTCGTCGCGGTCTGCGACAAATGCCAATCCGAACTCGATACCACCGACGAAACCCTACGCGTGCTGACGACGCTCAAGCAGCGGCAAAGACGCGCGCAGGTCATTGAACTCGGCGGGCGCGGACGCGTGCACGGCAATCTTTACGAATGCATCGGCTATATGGAACGCTCCGACGACTCGGGCGTTTATATGTGGAGCGAATATCTGCTGTTCAATCCGGCGCGGGGTTTTCGCTGGCTGACGGAGTTCGACGGTCACTGGAACTACACCAAGGTGACGAAAAATCCTCCGCGCAATGCGGAGTCGTACCAGCCCTCGATCCACTACCTGGACAAGGACTATCATCTTTTCCACAAGGGACACGCCAAAGTGCAGTTCGTGCGCGGCGAGTTCAACTGGCAGGTGAAAGTCGGCGAACGCGTGACGGTGCGCGATTACATCAGCCCGCCCGAGATGTTGTCCTTCGAAGGCGACGAAAAAGAGGCGATCTGGTCCGTCAGCACCTACATCGAAGCCGATAAAATCCGTGATGGATTCGGGATCAAAGAGGCCATGCCCCCGCAGACGGGCGTCGGCCCCAACCAGCCGACCACGCTGGCCGAAACCTCGTCGGGCATCTTGGGTTACTTCGCGATGTTCATCCTGGCGCTTTTCATGCTCCAGACGTTCTTTATCCTCACCGCGGATCGCGCCGTCGTTTTCCGCACCGAAGCGACCCATGATCCCATGGACCCGGTCAAAACGAAGGTCACGCCGCCTTTCGAGCTGAAGGGCTACCGCTCGAATTTGCTTTTCGATCTGGATACGAACCTGAACAACGGCTGGCTTTCCGTCAGTGCGGACCTCATCAACGAAGAGACCGGCGAGTCCCTCGCTTTCGAACACGGCGCGGAAACCTACACGGGCCGCGACTCCGACGGCACCTGGCGCGAAGGCAGTCGCCATGCGGACTTGATCATCTCAAGCGTGCCCGCGGGGCGATACCACATCAACTACGAAACGGACTCGCGCTCGGGCCCCTCGTGGATGCAGGCGAACTCGATGAACCCCATGAGCTACGGACTCACCGTCTGGCGCAACGTACCCACTTGGTCGAATCTGCTGTGGGCGATGGGCGTGCTGACGATTTTCCCGGTTTTCGCCTGGTGGCGCAGCCGCAGCTTTGAAGTGAATCGCTGGTCGACCAGCGACTTCTCGCCGTACTTCAGCGAAGACGAGGACGATTGATATGAAACTCTTCTATATCATTTTTGGCAGCACCATCTGCGTGCTTTTTCTCTACGCGGGCGCCACCGGCTGGAGCGTCATGTCCGGATCGGCCGCCACCTGGGGCGCACGCGGCGCCGCGGGATTTCATCACAAATAAAAGGAGTCTTCCATGCCCGAACAAATCGTCCTCGTTCCCGAACAGCTCATCAACTTGAAGTACATCGTCGCCGCGCTCGTTTACTCGGCGCTCGGTATCGTGATCTTGGTCGCGGGATTCTGGGTCTTCGACCGCCTGACGCCCGGACATCTGTGGCAAGAGATCGTCGAAGAACAAAATACCGCGCTCGCGATCGTGGCCGGTGCCATGGCCATCGCGATGGCGATGATCATCTCGGCATCCCTGCACGGTTAAGGCGGTTTCGTGTCCTACGTTCTGCTCTTCTCGGTTTTCGTCATCGCGACCTGCGGTCTGGTTTACGAACTGATCGCGGGCGCGCTCGCGAGCTATCTTTTGGGCGACTCGGTGACCCAGTTTTCGACCGTCATCGGGGTTTACCTGTTCTCCATGGGGATCGGCTCTTACCTGTCCAAGTTCATCAACCGCAATTTGATGTCGGTCTTCATTCAGGTCGAGCTCTTGGTCGGGATGGTCGGCGGCTGCTCGGCGGCGATTTTATTCTTGTCGTTCGAGCACGTGGCCTCGTTTCGCATTCTGTTGTACTCGCTCGTGGTTCTGACCGGAACGCTCGTGGGTTTCGAAATTCCGATCCTGATGCGGATCTTGCAAAACCAGTTCGACTTCAAAGATCTGGTCTCGAAGGTATTCACCTTCGACTACATCGGCGCGCTGCTCGCGTCGCTCGTTTTCCCTTTGGTTTTGGTCCCGCACCTGGGCCTGGTGCGCTCGGCCTTTCTGTTCGGCATTTTCAACGTGGCGGTCGCGATCTGGGCGCTCTTTCTGTTCAGCGACCACATCAAGTGGATCAAAAGCATGAAGATGACGAGCTTCGCCGTCTTCGCCTTCTTGATCGCGGGCTTCGTGCTGTCCGACCGCATCCTGGGTTTCGCCGAAACGGCCAGCTACTCGGACCCCGTCGTTTACACCAAATCCACGCCCTACCAGCGCATCGTCGTCACCCAGACTCCGGGCGACGTGCGTCTTTTCTTGAACGGGAACCTGCAGTTCAGTTCGCGTGACGAATACCGTTACCACGAAGCCCTTGTGCATATGGGGATGGGCTCGCTCGCCGCTCCGCGGACCGCGCTGATCCTGGGCGGTGGCGATGGCCTCGCCGCGCGCGAGATTCTGAAGTATCCGTCCATCGAGAAGGTGGTGCTGGTGGATCTGGACCCCGCGATGACCCAGCTTTTCAGTTCACAAGAGGGACTGCGCCGCCTGAACGAGGATGCGCTCCTCTCTCCGAAAATGCATGTCGTGAATCGCGACGCCTTCATGTGGCTGCGCGAAAACCAAGAGCAGTTCGACTTCATCGCGGTGGACTTTCCCGATCCCAGTAACTTCACCGTCGGCAAACTCTACACCAATACCTTCTACCGCCAGCTCCGCACGGCACTCGCGCCGAACGGTGTTGGCGTCGTGCAAAGCACCTCCCCTTACGTCGCGAAGAAAACTTTCTGGACGATCGACAATACGCTCCGCTCGGTGGGCTTCCGGACTTTGCCTTACCACGTCTACGTCCCCGCCTTCGGCGATTGGGGTTACATCCTCTTCGGCAACGTGGCGCCGACGCTCCCCACGAAGATGCCCGAAGGCCTGAAGTACATGAATCTCGATATCGCCCGCACGCTGGTCGAGTTCCCCGCCGACATGAAAGTCGCGGTCACCGACGTGAACAAACTCAACAACCAGATCCTGGTTCGATACTTCGAACAAGAGTGGGCGGAGTATGCTCACTAAACTGATCACCCGGCGCGAAGCGCTGCACGTTCTGGGCGCCACCGGTGGCCTGCTGGCCCTGGGTGGAGCGGGTCTCGCGACTCGCGAACTTCTGAACCGGCCGCGCTTCAACCATATCCCGGCGAAACTTCACGGCGCGAATCTCAAGATCGGGCATCTTCTGCGCGAGGCGATCAAAGCGGTCCCGCAGGACACACGCGACATCGGCACACTCATCGTGGGCGGCGGCATCGCGGGGCTTTCGGCCGCTTGGTTCTTACAGAAAAACGGCGTCACCGACTTCGAAGTGCTGGAGCTCGATCGCGAGGTCGGCGGCAATTCCGCTTCGGGAAAAAACGAGGTCTCGGCCTATCCGTGGGCCGCGCACTACGTCCCTTTGCCCTCGCCCGAGGCGAGAGAGGTGCGCGCACTTTTCGAAGAGCTTGGCATCATCACCGGCTACCGGGATGGTCTTCCGGTTTACAACGAGTATTATCTCTGCGCGGATCCGCACGAACGTCTTTTCGATCGCGGCGTCTGGAGCGAAAGCCTGGTCCCCAACGTGGGCCTGACGCCAGATGAGCGCGCGAAGCTGCGCGAATTCTTCACTTTCACCGACTCGCTGAAGAACAAGCGCGGGCGCGATGGCCGGGTGATCTTCAACATTCCGCTCGAGCACAGCTCCGTCGATCCGGATTGGCGAAGGCTGGACCGCGTGAGCTTCCAGGATTTCCTGAAAGAGCGCGGCTGGGACGTGGCGCCGCTGCAATGGTACGTGGACTACTGTTGCCGCGACGACTACGGCTTTCGCGCCGAGTTCGTTTCGGCATGGGCGGGGCTTCACTACTTCGCTTCGCGTTCGGGCGAAGCCGCCAATGCCGACGCGCAGACCGTTTTGACGTGGCCCGAAGGCAACGGCTGGATCGCGCAGAAACTTCGCGACAAACTGGAAAAACACCTGCGCGTGAACCGCCTGGCCTACCGCATTCAGAACGAGGGCGACTTTGTGCTGGTGGACGTCATCAAAGCCGACTCGGGCGAAGTGATGCGCTACCGTGCGAAGGACGTCATCTACGCCGGCCCCCGCTTCACCGCGAATCATATCGTGAAGGACCTGCCGCGACTGCCCTCGCCCGAACATGCGCCCTGGGTCGTCGCGAATGTGACGGTCGAGCGCGTCCCCGTCACCGAAGGCGCGCCGCTCAGCTGGGACAACGTCAGCACCTACAGTCCCTCTTTGGGCTACATCGTCGCGAATCATCAGGATCTGACCATCCTGCGGACCGCGAAAGTGCTGACCTATTACCGCCCCATGGACGAAAGGGATGCGAAAACCGAACGCGAAGAGGCGCAAAAACGCACGCTCGAAGAATGGCGCGAAATGGTGCTCGCGGATCTGGAGCGTATGCATCCGGGCCTGCACCGCGAGGTGCGTGCTATTGACATCTGGGTCTGGGGCCACGGCATGCCCTCGCCCGGCATCGATTACGTCTGGAATACCGAACGCGAGAAAAGATTCGCCCCGTTCGGACGCGTGCATTTCGCCCACGCCGACCAAAGCGGAATTTCGGTTTTCGAAGAGGCGCAGTTTCGCGGCGTCGAAGCCGCCCGCCGGGTTCTCAAGAAACGTCCCCCGGATCGGCCCGCGTGAAAAACGCCTGGCTGCGCGGCCCCGTTTTCGATTCGATCTGGATTTTAGGGCCCCCGCTGTTCGCGGTGGCGCTCTCACTGTTTCTGGTGCAAAG